>RHKR01000095.1 GCA_008363265.1 Chlorobiota bacterium | reverse complement strand
CGAACAGTTCCGGAAGAAGCTTCATGAAGAAGGGGTGGAGGTGATTACCGGGTGCCCTCTTACCCGGGCGGAAAAACACCCTGGGGGAATCAACCTGGTCTTCGCGGACCGGCCCGCTGAAGTTTTTCCTAAAGTAGTTGTCACCGCAGCCGCTCCGCTCGCCGCCAGGCTCTGCACAGATCTCAATGCGGATGAGCTTTCCCGGCTGGAGGGAGTTCTCTACCAGGGCATCCTGTGCGCATCGGTCCTGCTCGACCGCCCCCTGGGGGGATTCTATGTTCTGAATCTGCTGGATGGCGGCCTGCCCTTTACTGGTGTGATCGAGATGAGCACCCTGGTTCAACCTGGCCACCTGGGGGGATATCACCTCGCATATCTGCCGAAATATGTTCCGGCTGAAGATCCCGCCTTTTCGCTTTCCGATGAAGAAATCGATCAGCCCGACTGCCAGCAATATCCCGAGATATTCACCTGATATCTTGTAGTAAAAGTAGAGACTGAAGAGCAATAACAACCCGTTCCTCGCTTTTATGTTCGAGGAAAGGGCCGTGTAAAGTACATACAGTACTGAAAACAGAAAAAAGAAAAGAACAGAATTAAATAAAAGGGGGTTTCCCGGATTATACTTTAATAGCTCGATTATTTCCAATTACAGTTCTCAGTTCTTTTTAACCGGTTTTTTGGTGTTCTGTTTTTTCACCGGTTTAGTATTCTGTTTGGTAGTTGTTTTTTTCTGATTGTTGCCGGTTTTAGGCTTCACTGTCGACTTTTGGTTCTTGCTCCCTGTGCCCGATTTAACAGTGCTTTTCTTCGTATAACCGGTTTTTGCCTTCACCGTGGTTTTCGGTTTCGCTTTGTTTGTATTGTATTTGGTGCCGTATTTGTTTTTCGTCTTGGTTGTGGCAGCCGTATAGCCTTGGTTCTTGGCGGGGACCTTTATCTTCTGTCCCGGCCTGATGTTGTCACCCTTTGCACCGTTGGCAGCCTTCAACTGATTCACAGGGATGCCGGTTCTTTTGGAAATGGCGTACCAGGTATCACCACTTCTGACACTGTAGTTTGTCACCTTCGGTGTGGTGTTGCGGGTGGTTGCACGGTAATTGTTGGCATAGTTCCGCCCATAATAAGCATTCCGCCGGGAGTAGCTTGTAGCGGTAGTGTTCGGTTTATAATTGTAGTTTGCCGCCCGGGGCGCAGTTGCAACGGGTTTGCTCTTCTCTTTTTTAACGTAGATCTTCAGTTCCTGATTCACAGCGAGCGCGCCGTAAAAATTGTTCCAGTTTCTGATATCACCGATTTCAACATTGTACAACTTGGCGATCGACCGCAGGGATTCACCACCAAGTACCTTGTGGAGTTTGTAATTTCCCGAGTCATCTTTGAGAGTTGAAGTGTTGGTTCCTCCTGTGATCACCGTGGTGTTGGCCGTGGAAACACTCTGTGCCTCATTGTTATCAACGTAGATGGCGAGGTTCTCAGGGACGGTGCTCTCGAGGTTTTTGTTGTTAATAACAAGCTGATCGCCGCCCGATGCGAACTTTTCGAAAGAGTTCTTTACCGCTGTAAGGAAGAGTTCACCTTTCAGATTATAACCCTTCGAGGTGAGGTGTATCTGGTCGACGTTCGCGAGGAAGTTCGATCTCCAGTTCAACATCGAATTGCGCCCGCCGCTCACATTGTAAATGTCGTAGAAGAGACATCCGTTCTCAAAAGCGATCTCCTGAACCAGAATGGCGAAGTCTTTACACGCCTGTACGTTGGTTCTCTTGTTGAATGCATCCTGCACATTCAGCAGCATGACAACCGCTTCCGGTGTTGTCTCTTTGACCTTCCGGATAACAGAGGTGATGCTCTCTCTCAACGCTGCAGCGTTGTAACCACCCCCGAAGAAATCGTTGATGCCGAGGTCCAGAATGAAGAGATCGGGATTGAACGCTTTAAGTTCCTCTGCGAATCTTTTCTGACGCATTATACTGGATACCACCGCCCCATTAACGCCGGTACTTGCATAGAGTACCCCGTTTTCAGTATCGCTCTCAACGATCATCCCGTAGAACTCGATCGAATTCTGAGCCGGTGTACTCTTTTTAAGGAAAAGCTCGATACTCTCACAGTCTGAGTCCACAATGGTCTCCACCCAGGAAACAGGACTTGTGGAGGGGCTCAGTTCAACCGGCTGCTCGACACCCTTTACCTTTAGAACAATGTCGAATGTCTCAGGAGTGTTTGATGTGAATATCCTGATCTTGTTCCTGTTGTGCTTTTTAATCGTCTTCGAGAAAACGAGTTTGAAATTGGCGTTCGGATCGGTGGTTTTTATCGAATAACCGGTAAGACCGATGTCGAATGCGGGATTCCCTTCGGTATTTTTTGTGAATGTCCAATTACCTTTTGAGTAAGTGAAATAGTCGTATGCCGAGTGGGTTTTGGCTGCCGAGTAAGGAAAAACAAGACCTCTCCCCCCTGTACCATACAGCTTCTGGAGTTCTTCCCGGATATACCCTGTATAGATATCAGCCTGCAGATGGGAGTCACCCACATGCAAAACGCGAAATTTTCTCTTTCCTGCGGCCGTGAGTTTGGTAAAGAATGTTTTTGCCGCTTCCTCATCCTTCCACTCTATAAAGTTTTGGCTTGTCCTTAGGAAGGGATAAGTGCCGAACTTTGTATAGCCCTCTGTTACGGGTTCATTCACCCCCGACATTTCAGTGGGAAGCGAGTCGGCCGGTACCCGCTGATCAACCGCCTCGATCGAATCGGGTGGCGGAAGATATTCAGCAATTTTCGCCGGTTCAGGTGTGTTGGTGGAGGCAAAAGTACCGACAAAACCTGACAGAACCATCAAGAAAAGCGTCCGGCTTTTCTTCATGCCTCTGTTTGTATCGTGTAACTTTTTCATCATGTTTGTATCCGTTTTGTGAATCTGGATCTTTTATTTTCTCTTTTCAGTGTAACTCTTGTAAGAGTCCATCAGCCCTTTGAACATTTCGGCGGCAACGATCTTCTGCCCTCTGTTAATGAAATGTCCGTCACGAGCGGCATACCCTTTCTGGGCCCATGCCGTAATTGAATTTTCGCCCCCCATAAGTTGATAGGTGTCCCAAAAGGCGCATCCGTTTTCTGTGGCTGCTTGCTTAATGATCTCAACCACTCTTCCAATATATGGATGCGAAACGTTGCTTCCCCGCCTGATCACCCCCATATCACCGGGCCCGATAACCAGGATCGAAGCCCCCTTGGCCCTCTTCCTCATCCCTGAAAATAGAGACGTGTAATATTTCTTTACTCTCTCAAGGTCTTTTTCTTTCTTCACAGTCGGCATAACGTTCATACCGTACTGGAGGATGATGAGTTTCACATTAAGCTTCTCGTATTGTTCTTCCAGAAATTGGCGGTTTATCTTCAACAGACCATCTCCTGAGTGCCCTCTGATAGCAAAGTTGTCAACCTGTACACCTTTATCGCCATCCAGGAAAAATCCATATATCTCAGGATTTCCTCCCGTCTTGAAGTCGAACCTGACTGTGTTACCCGATCCGTTGAATCTGACACTCTTCAAACCGAAAGGATCAGACGGTGTAAGTTGTAATGTAGTGATCTCTGAACCGGTTTTTTGGTCACTAATTCTCACCTCACTGTTTTTTCCCGGGTTGCCGTAAAACACCTTTATGTTGCTGAACCGTACCCTGGATGTCAGGTTAAGAGAGACACTTCCCTTCATTGCACCTTTACCCTTGCTCTCTGATCCGGCGGTTACCAGAGTACGACGGTAAAAGTTGTAGCTGTCGGCGAGAAACAGGGAACGGGTCCCGCTCAGACCGGAGGAATCAGGTGCCGGTTCATCACCGGGTTTCGTTCCCGGATCCTCTTTCTCCTCAGGAGTATCATTCTCTTTCTTCTCTTTGTCACCGTTTTTCGTTTTTCCGGTGCCGTATTTAAAAACCAGCCCCGACAGTGAATACTTCCCGGATTTATATGCGTTGTTGAAAACATTGTACCGCTCCCAGTTCTCTGAAGTTGAACGGTAATAGTTCACGTTATCGGTTATGTCATCAACAGGAACATAACCGATCCCTTCACCCCCGAACCTCTCCCGAAAGAGTTCGCGGATGTGGCTGGTGATCCTGTCTCCCTCGATCTGTGAATCACCGTAGTGGGCGATCCGCACTATTTTTTGGGGACTCTCATTCTTAAGCGCCTCAAAGAAACTATCGAGTGCCTTGCCGCCTTCAATATCCGGATCTGTGAGGTATCCGCTGGGCTGCACCTTCTCCTCTTCCCTGGGAGCAGGCTCATCCGAATCTTCATATTTACTCAGAAAATTCTCTGCATTTTCGTTATTTTGCTGCGCTGATTTGAACAAACTCTCTTTCACATCGGGAAAACTGATCGTGTATTCTTCCCCATCGAGGGGAGAAACAAACGTAAAATCAGGCCCTGTTAGCGCGAAAACGAGAAATATCCCGTTCACGATCAGGATGCTGAGCAGTATCTGAAGTGAGTATTTATTCATCTAAATCCATAAATTCAAACTTTAAATTTAATGAATATCCTCTTTTTCTGTTGTATAATTAAATATCCCTGAGCAATAAAGATGTTCATTAGGCTGACAGTCATCCTGGCTGCGATCACTCTTGTCCCGTCCCTTTCGTTTTCGCAGTTGCGTCCTGATTCGTTCCAGAAGTACGATAGCACCGAAAACTATATCAGGGATTCCCTGGCTCTCAGGCAAAAACTTGTCCCGGTTATCGACATTGGTACCGGGAAACTCCCCCTCAAAATATTTATAATAGGTGACTCATTCATTGCCTCCGGAGAGTTTGCAGGCTATTTCGCAAAGGAGATAGCCGGTGCACTTGGCAGAGGGGGCGATGCCCTGCTGACCATTCACAAAAAATTCCCTTCCCGGCTCACGGCACAGAAGCATGCAGTAAAGTCACAGGGACATTCCGTATCAGGTTTCCAGCTGCTAACTGGCGCGAGTGCTGAGGCAATAACGGTTTTCCCGATCGATGGTACTGATGCCCGGATAAGGATCGACTCATCCGGACCGGGTGGTATTTTTGTCTCGTTCAGCAAACCTTTAAGTGGGTTTTACATTGCGACTTCGGAAAATGTTCCGGAAATCGCCGTGGCGGGCATCATCCTCCGTTATGCGGGAAGAGGAGTAGTCACTTCATATTTTGGCTCGGAATCAGCTTCAATCAGGACTTACAACAATCAGATGGGTCATATTTTCAAACTTCTTGCCTCTTATCTGCCTGATGTCCTGGTAATAAATCTCGGTGTGAATGACTGCGCGGGCCCAAACTTTAATAAGAACTATGCGGATGCCGAGTTGAAATACTTTCTAAAAAACATCAGGAATGCTATTCCCCAAGCCGCCCTGCTTTTCATTTCACCCCCTGGGTTTCATATGAAAAGAAAAGAAGGTTTTGTTACCTCACCCGGCGTGAACATATTCAGGGATCGGCTCGATCTGCTTGCAGCGAAAGAAGGATTTGCATGGTGGGATATGAAGGCCGTAATGGGAGGAGAAAACTCAATGGCAGAGTGGGTAAAAGCCGGTCTCGCGATCAGTGACCATATCCACCTCTCCACGCATGGAATGTCACTTATCGCCAAACTCCTCTCAGGAGCGATCATCGATCTTTACAGAAAAGACGACTGACTCTTTAACGATTCGATCTTGTTGATCGACTTAATTTTTAAACTTTCGAGTGTCTCGGTACTAAGCATATTGAACGCTGTGTTCCTGATCTTCCCCCACTCTTCGTGCATGGGACAAGGGGTCGCGACAGAGCAACCTGGAAATCCAAGCACGCACGAATTGAAAACTTCGGGCCCATCAAGAACTATAACTATATCGATCAGTTTTATTTCCGAGGCTTTCCTGCCGAGCGCGAAGCCGCCATTTTTTCCCTTCTTCGAGGCTACAATTCCTGATTCAGTGAGTATCTGCATCACCTTTGAAACAAATTCCTTGGGAACCTTTAATTTTTCCGCCACCTGAGTGGCACTTACCCGGTCACCGGCAGTGAGGGTTGAGAGATAGAGCACCGCCTGCAGTCCCAGTTCACATTTCTTTGAGAATATTACTGTCATAAACTTCCGTGTTGTTCGCGTATTAAATCGGATAAAAAAGACCTGTTAAAATAACACTTGCTAACTATAAATCAAATATTAATAATTGGCTAACTTTAATTAAATTTCAGTTCATTTTTTACTTTTTCTATCGAGGAAAACCATGGATCTTAAGCACCCGCTTTTTAGCGTCCCCCGCATCGATTCAGTTCAGGATATGATCCTGAACAGCTCCCGTGAATTTGCCGGAAAACTGGCGATGGAAGACCTGACCGATACCCCAATAAAAACACTCTCGTTCGAGGAACTCCACGATCATATACTCAGATTTGGTGCCGGATTAAGGGAATTGGGAGTTAAGGAGAGAACTCACATTGCCGTGATCGGCGAAAACAGGGTACAGTGGGCTCTCACCTACCTCACCGCGATGGCCTTTAACTATGTGGTCGTTCCCATCGACCGCAACCTGACAGCCAATGAAATTCTTAACATCATATATGAGAGCGGCTCCGAGGTTATTGTATTTTCAAAGTCATTCAATAATCTGATGGATGAAGAAGCGTTAGCGATCAAGAAGCTGAAATTCAAGATCAGCATGGATATGATCGAGGAAGAGGATGGTTTTATTTCAATGCCTAATCTGATAAAAAAGGCAAAGCCGCTTCCGGAAGCAGAACTCCCCAAGATCGATCCGGATGAAATAGCCGAAATAATCTTCACATCAGGCTCTCTCGGTAGAGCAAAAGGCGTTATGCTAAGCCAGCGGAACCTTGCCACCAACCTCTCAAGCATGACAAGCATGATCGAGATCACCAAGGCAGACAGGTTCCTCAGCGTTCTCCCGATGCATCACACTTACGAGTGCACATGCGGAATGCTTTGTCCCCTCTACCGGGGTGCATCTGTGCATTTTGCCAGATCACTAAAAACAATTGTCGACGATATCCAGACGGTAAAGGCTACAATTCTTCTTGGAGTTCCCCTTCTCTTCGATAAAATGTTCAAACGGATATCGAAGACGATAAAGGATGACAAGGTGAAATCGAAGGTTGTACCCCCGCTCGTTAAACTCACCGGTTTCCTGCAATCTGTTGGATTAAAAGACGTAAAGAAAAAATTATTCAAAGAGATGCACGCTAAATTCGGCGGACACGTAAGGATATTCATCGCCGGAGGTGCTGCCCCTGATCCTGAAGTTGCAAAAGGGCTCAGGGATTTTGGCTTCACCTTCATTCAGGGATACGGTCTTACGGAGACAGCTCCCATAGTGGCGCTCAATCGTCTGATGGCCTTTAAGGATGATGCCGCCGGTCTCCCCCTTCCCGGTGTGGAATTGAAGATCGACCAACCCGATGCCGATGGTGTAGGTGAAGTGCTCGTGAAAGGGAAAAACGTGATGCTTGGCTATTACAAAAATGAAGAGCTTACAAAACAGGTTTTTCAGGATGGATACTTCAAGACAGGCGACCTGGGATATATCGATAGTGACGGTTTCCTA
>RHKR01000094.1 GCA_008363265.1 Chlorobiota bacterium | reverse complement strand
TCGGGGAGAGATGGGCGGTGCCCGTCGAAGTGTTCCCCTTTGCCGTTGATGTCGAGACGGAGTTTCTGAAATCGCTCAGCGCTGTTCCGAAACTGCGGCTTGCCTCAGACGGTTCGCTCTATGTAACCGATAACGGCAACCACATACTTGATACCAATTTCGGTGAGTTAACTGGTGTGAAAGAGCTTGTTGCAATGCTCGACTCAAGAGCCGGACTGGCCTGTCATGGGATATTCCGCGGCCTGGCTGATATTCTGATCGTCGCATCCGAGGTTGGTGTGACCGAGTTGCGTCAGGGCGAAAAGGATAAATTCCTGAGCCTTCTGAAGGCGATAAAAGTTATGCAATCGGACTGAGTTCCCTCAATCGCCTTTCAACTTTGTCACCTATCTCGTTGATACGGCAGCTTTTGATCACCGGGTCGATCTCTATCAGACTTTGAGGCATCGAAGGCACCGGTGCCTCATCAGGATCCTGCGCGATGGCGATCCCGCCGGCTGAGCGGATCCTTGTCGCGCCCTCCGAACCGTCGCATCCCATTCCTGTAAGGACCACACCTATCGCTTTTATCCCGAACACTTCCGCCATGGAAGTAAATGTAACATCGGCTGAGGGTCTCACAAAATTGATATGGGGCGAGTCGTCAAGTCTGAAAACCCGGTTTTTACCGTCGATCATCATGTGTTCATCTCCCGGCGCGAGGTAAACCCTTCCCGGGGAGATCCGCATGTTGTCGGTGGGGATCGTGATCCCTCCCGGTATGATTCCCGCGATATTCTGGGCGAAGGTCTCGATCATCCAGTCGGGGCCGTGCTGAACTATAAGGTAAACAGCTCGCTGATCGATCGTGAGGTTTCGCAGGAGCTCCACAATAGCGGCAGGCCCTCCTGTTCCGGCGGCAATTCCGACCGCGGCGAAGGGTAACGGGTTCCCGGTCGCGGAAAGCCCGGGCGGAAGGGTGATCTTAAGTCTCCCCTGCTCCTGCCTTTGGAATCCATCCCTGACGGCCTTTTTAACAGCCTGCGGAATAAGTGGTTTTTGGATGAAGATATCCGCGCCGCACATCATCGCTCTTTCCTTGGCACCTTCGATACCGAGTGATGTGATCAGGATTATCACCGGCGTGCCGAGCCGTTCAACCCGGAGTCTTGTGGTCAGGGTTACCCCGTCCATTACCGGCATCATCCAGTCGGTTATCACCATATCGAACGGTGCAGCCCGGTGCATGTTTAATGCCTCTTCTCCATCTTCAGCCTCTGCAAATTCATAGCCTTCACCGGCAAGAACTGTCTTGATTATCAGGATGTTCGAACGGTCATCATCAACGATTAAAATTCTCTTCATTTCCATTTCCCGCGTTTTGATCGGAACAAAAATAGCAATTAAGTACCGAAAACAATCAAAATTTTATGACTTCAAATTCTCTTGGAGTAAAAATGTGTAAATTTTAAACCGGAACCTCAAAATTTAGGCAAAATTACTGAAAGTGCTAAATATCAAACGTTTTTTCATTCTGATGCTTCTTGGCTTTCCGCTTTTCGCGCAGTCAACGGGAACCTTGAGGGGTTTTATCACTGATTCCACCAACGGCGGCTCTGTTATCTCCGCCAATATCGTTATCACAGGCACGGGTCAGGGGGCTGCATCCGATCTGCAGGGTTACTACTTCATCCCCGGGATCAAAACGGGGAAACAGACCGTCCGCATCTCGAACATCGGCTATATAACCCGCGAAGTGGAGGTAAGGATCGTAAAGAACACCATCACCCAGCTCAACATTGCTCTTAAGCCCTCTTCTCTCACGCTTGATGAAGTGCAGATAACCGGAACGAAACGCCCTGAACTCTCCGATCCGTCGATCAGTATCGAGCAGATCCCCCTGCAGCAAATAAAATCTGTCCCCGCCGGGATCGAGGCCGATATGCTCCGCGCCCTGAAAGTATCGCCCGGTGTTACCTCAACAGGTGATATCACCGCGAGATACTATGTTAGAGGGGGCGGCAGCGACCAGAACGCGGTAGTGATAAACGGTGCCGTGCTCTACAATCCATTCCATGCCCTCGGGCTCTTCTCCGTTATCGATCCCGAGATGATCAAGATGGTCGAGTTCTTTAAAGGGGGATTCACTTCCGAGTATGGCGGAAGACTTTCATCGATCCTGAATGTTGTAACTCGTGACGGAAACAAGAACCGGTTCGTCGGAACCGCCGCCGCGAGCAGTATGTCGGGGAAAATGTCGGTCGAAGGACCCATCCCGAACGGCTCATTCCTCCTCACCGGAAGGAAAAGTTACCGCCCCGAGGCAGTGCAGAAGTTCCTGAACAACCGCGCCGCGCCTTTCGAGTTCTACGACATCTCGTTCAAATTCAATTACTCGAACCCCGAATTCTACGAAAACGGCTGGTTCACACTCCACGGCTTCTTCAGCGACGACAAGATCGAGAACAAGAACGTGACGAAGGAAGACTACTTCTTCAAGAACTCCGCCATCGGGCTCAACTGGTATCAGGTCTGGGCTTCACCCCTTTACTCCAACATGTCGTTCTCATACACCACATTCGAAGGGGAAGTGCAGCCGAACCTTACCTCATCAAAACCGCGCAAGAACCTGATCGCCGACTTCACCAGCAACTGGGACTTCACCTACATTTTCGACAGTCGCGACGAGATCTGGGCCGGCTTCCACAACAAAATTATGAGCACCGAGCTCCGCCTCACCAACCTCTTCGGCAGCAAAACCGATATCCAGCAGCGCGGCCTCGATATGGTGGCTTATCTGAAATATAAATTGCTGCGGCACGAAACATTTAAAATGGACGCGGGCGTGAGGCTGAATGTGGTTTCCGCCTCTGAGAAAAGCCCTTTCCTGCTGGAGCCGAGGCTGAATGTAACCTGGACACCCCTGCCCATTCTTGCCTTCAGGCTGGGTATCGGTAGATTCTCGCAGAACCTGGTGACACTCTCCAATGAAGAGGAGCTCATCTCGATCTTCGAGCCGTGGGTGATCGTTCCCGATTACCTGAAACCCGCGCAGTCAACCCACCTGATCGGGGGGATCGACTACTACCTGACCGAGTCGCTCAAACTCTCGATCGAGGGATACTACAAGGATATCGACAACCTCGTCGACATCAACGAGCTTAAATATACCAACCTCGATCCCGACTTCGTTCAGGCAGACGGAAGATCGTACGGGTTCGACTTCAGTTTCGACTACTCCCTGCAAACCATCTTCTTCAAAGGGTCTTACTCGCTTAGCTACTCCTACAAGAAGAAGGACGGCATCGAGTTCCACCCACGCTACGACACCCGCCATTCGGTTAATCTTCAGGCAGGGTGGATCTTCCTCGAGGGGTTCCAGCTCAATGTGGTCTGGCGGTTCTCGTCGGGCCTTCCCTTCACGGGCATCGCGGGCTATTACGACAAGTGGAACATCCCCGACCCGTGGGGGCAGTGGTACGCCATCGGGGCCTACGATCCTTCGTTCCTCTACGGCGCGAGGAACGCTCAGAGGTTGCCATCGTATCACCGGCTGGATGTCAGTCTCTCGAAGACCTTCAAACTCTTCTTCATGAAGATCGACCTCGATGTAAGTTTGCTGAATGTGTATGACAGAAGAAACATCTTCTATTTTGTCCGCGACACAGGCGAGCGGGTCGACATGCTCCCGTTCCTCCCATCCGCAAGCATAAGGATCGAGATATGAAAAAGTACGGAATCTTCCTTGTTGCCCTGGCGGCACTTCTTAACCTCTCCTGCGACGAAGAGTTCGCCCCGAAGATCCCCTTCGAGGAGAAGTATTTCCTCTACACCGCGCTGAAAGGGGATTCGACAAAGCAGATCATTATGGTCGCGCGGAGTTATGATGTGGCGAATTTTGATCCGAATAGCAACACTTCAGCACCCGAAATACCCGGTTGCATAGTGGAAGTGGTGCAGGATGGCGTTACCTACCGCTTCCGCGACACTCTTATCGACCGGCCCGACACTTCCCGCTACGGACCCAAAATGGCCGCCTATGTCTCTACGGAATTTATCCCGATGCCCGAAAGAGCACTGCAGGCGAGGGCCATTCTCCCGAACGGCAAACTGCTCACGTCATCCACCGTGGTTCCGCCGCAGCTCTACATCGAAAAATCGGTTTTCGCCATCGGTTACGACCGGAACAGCACGCTTTACGGGCGTTACACCCTCCAGTGGCGCACGGCCGACCTCTTCCTCTACGTCCCGAAACTTGAAATATTCTACACCCGCGACGACCGGCCCGGCACCTTCAAAATGGAGGTGCCGCTCGAGTACAGAACGGTCAACAAGAAACTTGAGGTGATATATCCTTCCGTCGGCACCAACCGGTGGGTCTCTTACGACTACAACGCCATAGACTCCGCGATGAACAGGATATCAGAGGGCTACGACTACAAAGGGATGTTCCGCGTCCTCCGCGCCGAGATCAGACTGCTCGTTTACGATACCAATTTCGCCAAATACTACTCAAGCGTGAACGGATACCTCGATCAATACTCCGTCCGCCTCGATGAGAACGTCTTCACCAACATAAACGGCGGCCTCGGTGTCTTCGGCTCCTACATGATGACGAAGGAGATACTTCTTTTCGATCTCGATTATGTGGCGTCGTTTGGGTACAGGGTTAGATAGTGTATAGTGTGGAGTGTAGAGTGTAGAGTGTGGTCCTCCGCGGCGGAATGAAGTATGAGTTTTCAGGAAGAGTTTTAGAATAACAGGAAATAAAGATGGGCAAAATTGTTAATAACGAGTATGAATTGCTCGAGCAGTTGGGTCAGGGTGGAATGGGCGTTGTATATAAGGCCCGTCACATCCATTTTAGAGAAGATGTTGCAATAAAGAGGCTGTGGGAGCAGTTCAGTAACGACCCCACAGTGCTTGAGTTGTTCCTCAATGAGGGGAAGATACTCAGAAGTCTGCACCACAGGAATATTGTGCAGGTCTCGGGGCTTTTCGAGTTCGAGGGGAGCCACTATATCGTTATGGAGTATATTGAGGGGAGAACCCTCTCGGAGATAATAAGGAGGGAAACGGGTCCCATCCGGCGGGAGAGGGCGATCAAACTCTTCAAGCAGATGCTCGAGGGTGTCTCCTACATCCACAGCCAGCCTAAAACGATCATCCATCGTGACCTGAAACCCCTGAACATCCTCGTAACTTCCGACGACACAGTGAAGATCACCGATTTTGGTATAGCCAAAGCCCTTGATGCCGGTGGACACAGCACCACTGTGAAGGGAACTCCTGTTTACATGAGTCCCGAACAGATCATCAATCCCAAAACGGTTGATATCCGGACCGATGTCTACTCCCTTGGTATGACATTCTATGAAATGCTCTGCGGTAAAACCCCTTTCCTGGGCGACACCGCTACCACACCCACGGCAGTCTATGCCGCGATCATGAACGGCGAAGTGCCTCCACCAACACATTTCTATGAGCATATCTCAGACGAACTTTGTAACTTCGTTATGAAAGCGATCCACAAGGACCGTGAGAAGAGGTTTGCCGACGCGAATGAGATGCTGCGGGAGTTGGAAAAACTGGAAGCAACTGGGGCGACCACAATACAGGGAACGATCACACCTCCGCCACCAGTGGTTAAAAAGCCGGGAGCTGAAATTCCATCTGATATTGAGGGGGAGAAAAAGCCAAGAAACGACAGCGGTCAAGGTATTCCAACTGTTCTTCAGAAGGAGGATAACGAGTTCAGAAAGGCCTCCAAATATTTGATCGGTGGTTTTATAGTTTTGGTTTTGGGTATATTGCTTACCTATGGACTGACAAAGGGAAAGAAAGCGGAAACTCCTGATTTAATTGATACAGTCATGGTTGAAGATGCTTCTTCTTCCGCGGATACCACTTTAAACTCCTTACCGTCAGAACCGCCTGAGGGTATGGTTATAGTCCAAGGCGGCACCTTTACCATGGGCAGTACGGATGGTGATTTATATGAGAAGCCAACCCATCAAGTAACGGTGAGCAGTTTTCTTATAGGTAAATATGAAGTAACCAAGGCACTATGGGAGAGTGTCATGGGGAATAACCCGTCATATTTCAAGGGCTCCGATCGCCCTGTTGAGCAGGTATCCTGGTATGACGCGGTTGAGTTCTGCAACAAGTTAAGTGAGAAGGAGGGATTGCAAAAGGCCTACACCGGTAGTGGGTGGAACATCTCATGCGACTTCACAGCAAACGGCTACCGTTTGCCTACTGAGGCAGAGTGGGAATATGCAGCGAGGGGCGGGAACCAAAGCAAGGGTTACGAGTATTCCGGCAGCAATGATCTTGATGCGGTTGGCTGGTTTGGAGCTAATGACGAAGGCGGTAACAGAACGAGTAAAGAAGGCACATCAATTGTAGGCAAGAAGCAGTCTAATGAACTTGGCATATATGACATGAGCGGAAATGTATGGGAGTGGTGCTGGGACTGGTACTCAAATAGTTATTATAGCTCCTATGGACAGATAGACCCAAGAGGTCCTAATTCCGGATCTCACCGTGTTCTCCGTGGTGGCGGTTTGAGAGGGAATGAGGGGGACTGCCGTGTGGCTGACCGCGGCGGCAACGACCCTGCCAACCGCCTCGACTTCAACGGGTTCCGGTTAGCGAGGACAAGGTGATAACCTTTTTACCTTTTTCTTTCTTACCTTTTGGAACAAAGATGTAAAAGATGAAAAAAGATGTAAAAGATGAAAAGGATGCAGGCAATCCGGGGGTGGGGAAAAATCCCGTGAGCGGAGCCCAAAGCGAAGCGGGGCAAGCGAACGGGTTTTTTTTGTTGGCTGAGTTGTTTGTCTGAATCAGTTTGTGCCTTCGGTGCTTGCCCCTAAGGGGATTTTCAGTATTTTGAGGTGGTAATGAACTTGATTTCAACAAAATATTAACATTGAACCAAACTAAACTTATGATCAAAAGAGTGAAACATTACAACCTGCTTCAGGTGCTCGGCACCGGAGGAATGGGAACGGTCTATAAGGCTGAAGACACCCGCAACGGATCGATTGTTGCTGTGAAGGAGCTCGACCCTGCCAAAGCACAGATAGAGGATTACCGCGAAAGGTTCAGCAGGGAAGACCGGATACTTAGAAGGCTTGATCACCTGAACATCGTCTTTCCATTGAGCGCGTTCGCGGAGGGGAACACCCTCTACCTTGTTATGGAGTATGTTGATGGACAAAGTCTTGACTACAAGATCAGGAAGATAAGCGGACCCATTACTTTTATTCATGCCCGCGACCTGATGATGGGAATGCTCGAGGGTTTCTCACACGCTCATGAGGCCGGTGTAATCCACAGGGATATAAAGCCCGCGAATATACTGATCTCTGACAAGGGAGTGCTGAAGATCACCGATTTCGGCATCTCAAAGATCATAACAGGTGAAGAACGTACCACTGCCAACATCAAACTCGGAACGCTCCCTTACATGAGTCCCGAGCAGTTGAAGACGGCCGATGTCGATATCAGAAGTGACATCTACAGCCTCGGGATGACATTTTATGAAATGCTGGCAGGCAGACTTCCTTTCACGAAAGAGGAAAGGGAAAACCCCGGCGCGCTCACCCTCAGGATA
>RHKR01000093.1 GCA_008363265.1 Chlorobiota bacterium | reverse complement strand
CTAAACGCATTTATTTATTTTTGATAAGTGTTACATTGATAGTAAGTTCTACAGTGTCACCTACAACGAATCCACCGGCGTCGAGTGACTTGTTCCAGTTGATACCAAAATCTTTTCTGTTAACCTTGCCGCTGAGTTTGAAACCGGCTTTCAGGTTACCCCAAGGATCTTTCTTAACGCCGCCGAAAGAACCTTTAAGGGTTACGGGCTTGGTTACGCCTCTCATGGTAAGATTACCTTTTACCTCGGCGTTGCTTTTGTTAACCTTTACTGAAGTGCTTTTGAAGCTGAAATTCGGGTGTTTCTCTGTAAAGAAGAAATCCTCACTTTTGAGGTGCTCGTCGCGTGAAGGTTCATCGGTATCAACGCTTTTTGCGTCAACGGTGAAATCAACTTTCGCGTTGCTGAAATCATCTTTGTTTGAAGCAGTTGTTACAGTACCGTCAAATTTCTTGAAGTATCCGTCAACATCGGTGATAAGCATATAATCAACTGTGAAGCCGATCTTTGTGTGGGTTTTATCGAACTTCCAGGTTGCCTGTGCGAAAGAAGTGCCAAAGAATACAAGCGCGAGCGCTATAGCAAGAAATGATCTTTTCATTTCAGAGTCTCCATTTTTAGTGGGTTGTTGATTGATTGTTATCCTTAATATATGTTATAACATTTAATGTTATTGCAGAGTTCCCGCGTTCGCGATTTTTTTTAATTCGTCCAAAGAATCGGCATCTTTTATTGAAAGGTCCCTTCGCCAGCGGACGATCCGCGGGAATCTGACGGCTACCCCGCTCTTGTGGCGTGATGAAGGCTGTATCCCTTCGAAGGCGAGTTCAAAGACGAGTTTCGGCGTAACAGATCTTACCGGTCCGAATTTTTCGATAGTGTTCTGCTTCACGAACCTGTCAACTTCAACAATCTCCGCATCGGTCAGTCCCGAGTAAGCTTTCGCAAATGGGACAAGCCTGCCTTCATGCCATACGGCAAATGTGTAATCAGTGAACAACCCCGCCCTTCTACCGTGACCGGCCTGAGCATAAAGCAGCACCGCATCGACCGTCCATGGATCGACCTTCCATTTCCACCAGTCACCCCGCTTCCTGCCTGTTGAATATACTGAATCAAGCCGCTTGAGCATAAGCCCCTCAACTGAGCGGTTTCTCGAACTATCCCTATCCGCGGCAAGTTCTTCCACATCAGCGAATGGGATCAACGGACTCAGGATGATATTATTTTCATTTGTGGGGAGCAACGCTTCGAGTTTTTCGCGCCTTATTCGGAGGGGTTCTTCTCTTAAATCGGTTCCACCCGATTCAAGCAGATCGAAAACGATAAAGGTTACCGGGAGTTCCCGGATCATCTTGGCGGATACAGACTTCCGTCCCACCCTCTTCTGCATGCTCGCGAAAGGTTGAGGCATCCCGTTGATGTAAACCAGAAGCTCTCCGTCAAGTACCGTTCCATCAGGAAGAGCAGTTGCAGCCGCCACTATTTCAGGGAACTGACCATTAATTATCTCCTCACCACGCGACCAGAGGAAAACCTCACCCTCCCTTTTGATCAGTTGCGCCCTGATACCGTCATATTTCCACTCCGCCTGCCACTCTGCTGGAGTGATGAACTCTTCGGCCGGTTGATCAAGCGGATGGGCGAGTGCGAAAGGGTAAGGTTTGCTTTTCTCCGTGCTTGAAGTGTCGGGAGATATAAGGGTGTGGTAAAAACTGATAGTCGGTTCCCACTTACCCATCAGGCGATGAGTGAGGATATTGGGGTCGATCCCCGTGGCAATTGAAAGGGCATTCACCACGCTTTTGGATGATATTCCCATTCTGAATCCGCCGGAGATGAGTTTTGTGAGAACGAACCTACCCTCCCTGCCAAGTGACTGCCAGGCACTGGTGAGGATATCCTTCTGCTCTTCCGGCTCCAGATCTTTTAAGTGGATTATCACATTGTTAACCCAATGGCTGAGGGTGTGTTCTTCGGAAGTATCGCTTCCCCTTACCAAGAGTGAGATGGTTTCGGCAAGGTCGCCCACATTTTCATAACATTCATCGAAAAGCCAGTCATCAATTCCCGCGGCTTCTGCGGCCCATTGGCGCAGGTCAGTGGTTTTAACTGAACGCTTGGGACGGTTTCCCGTAAGAAAGGCAATTACCAGAATGATATCATCTTCTGAGGCAGTTTTGAAATATCCGGAAAGCAGCTCCAGTTTTTCGTTTGTTCCCGTCGATTCTTCGAGAGAGCGGAAGAGATCAGCGAACTGTTTCATTCCACCTCCTGTGAATTGAATCCACCGTCACCGAGAAATGCGGTCTCGAGGGGTTCAGCGTCGAAGCCTCTGCCGCGGAGATACCGGGTGAACTGCTCTGAAAAACCATGGGTCGCGAGTATCTTTTCTGCGCCTGTTTCTTCAACTGCTTTAAGGAGGCCCGTCCAGTCTGCGTGATCAGAGAGTACAAACCCGGCAGCGATGTTCCCCATCCGCCGCCTACCCCGTACCATCATCCATCCTGAAGCGAAACCCGTTGTGAACTCACCGAGCCTGTTCAACCATGCTTCGGCGGTCGCCGACTGAGGGGCAATAACCATGGCGCCCAATTCATCGAGTTTTTCAGTCCCTTTTTCGAGGTATTTGGTCTCCGGGAGTTTTACTCCCGCGATCTCGTAACACTTGTTCATTAGATCGACAGAACCGTGGACGAAAACAGGACCTATAGTTGTATCAAGCCCGGCGATTATCCGCTGTGCCTTTCCGAGTGAGTAGGCATAGAGGAGAGAGGTCATGCCGCGGTCGCGGTTGCGTTTCCACCAGGAGTTAATTGAAGCATGAACCGTGGCGGGATCATCCCAATCGTAAATCGGCAAACCAAAAGTGGATTCGGTGATGAAAGTGCCGCACTTGACCGGTTCGTATGGCTCGCAGGTGGGGTTCGGAGTAGTGCCGAAATCACCCGTAAACACGGTTACACTTCCGCCATGTTCGATCCTGATCTGCGATGAGCCCAGCAAGTGCCCCGCGGGAAAAAGTGTCACCTGAACACCGTTGATGGCCACAGTTTCGCCATAACCGGCAGTCTGAAGGGAAATATCACTCCCCAACCGTGCGCGAAGTATCGCCTCCGAGTCGGTGTGTGCGAGGAATTTCTTCGCCACCCTCCGGGCGTGATCGCTGTGGCCGTGCGATATAACAGCCCGGTCAACGAATCCGTGAGGATCGACATAAAAATCTCCCGCCGGGCAGTAGAGGCCCTTGGGGGTGGTTATTAACAGGCTATGGGGCATGGTGTAGTGATCAGGTATATTTTCAAACCGCAAAGATCGCAAAGATCGCAGAGAAAGCAAAATCCGTGCGAATCCGCGTCATCCGTTTCATCCGCGTGCTATTACTCCCTTATTGGGCATTTAAGATTCATCATTACCTTTCACACTATATAGCGTAAACCTTATATTTGAACTGATCTTCAACAATTTTTGACAGAAATGAAAAACACGAAATTCCTCCTCTTTTTTATCGTCCTTTACTTCACACCGCTTTTCTCACAGGGGGAAGGGGGTACGATATATATAGCCTCCTACAATGTTGAGAACCTCTTCGATACAATTAATGACCCCGCGATCGACGATGAGCAGTTTCTTCCATCCGACAGTTCGAACTGGAACTCGGAAAAATATCACACCAAACTTAAGAACCTCGCCCAGGTGATCGACTCGATGAACGGCGGCTGGGGTCCCGATATCCTCGGTCTGGTCGAAGTGGAAAACCGCACGGTCATCGAGGAACTGATGGCCAGAATTAAAAACGGCAAAAACTATGGCATCGTCCACTTCGAATCTCCTGACGGACGCGGGATCGACTGCGCGATGATCTTCAACAAACAGTACTTTACACTCTCAAAAGCGGATACTGCGATTGTAACACTTCCCAACAATTGGCCGACCCGCTCGATCCTCCATGCCACTATGTTAAGTCCAAAGGGGATAGAGTACCACTTCTTCGTCAACCACTGGCCATCAAGAAGAGGCGGGCAGGATAAATCGGAAGATAACAGAATTGCAGCCGCTTCCAGGCTCCGCGCCGAGATTGATAAACTCTTCGCAGATGACCCTAACACCAATATCATCATCATGGGTGACTTCAACGATGAACCCACAGACAAATCGATCACCGAAGTGCTGAAGGCAGCGCCCGTGATCTGCGATTTCGCGGAACACTTCCCCCCGGACGCCATTTACAACCTGAGCCTCGAGAAGAAGATCGCAGGCGAGGGATCATACAAGTTTCAGGGCAACTGGAGTATGATCGACCAGATGCTCATCTCAGGCAATGTTCTCAAAACGAACTTCATTTGCGGTTCATACGGTATTTTCAATCCCGCGTTTATCCGGCAGAAGGGACCGGGTAAATACGAAGGTGCTTCACTTCCAACATTTGGCGGAAGAAGATATTTCGGTGGTTACAGCGATCACTTCGCTATTTACGCCATTTTCAAACTTTTCTAAGCCATGCAGGTGGATATAAGCGAATTGCTGGCCCTGTTTCAGGGTCCGAAAGGTGAGAACACCGAGCTCTTCAAACAGCTTTTGTTGAAAGTTGTTGACAGACACGGTAACCTGCGGGCTGATGCTTTCAGTCAGGACGACACCCTCTTTTTCAATCCGGTGAAGAATGAAAAGCTTGAGAAAGAACTCGACGGTTTTCTCGATCTGATGAGTGAAAACCTTCCATACTTTCACCCCCGATATTCGGCACAGATGCTGAAAGACCCGACAATTCCTTCGATCCTCGGTTACCTCGCGTTCATCATGTCGAACCCCAACAATCACGCTTGGGAAGGTGGTCCGGTCACAACGAAAATGGAACTTGATGTCATCGATACCCTCCTGAAGATGTGTGGATTCCTGACAGGATGGGGGCACCTCGCGAGTGGCGGCTCACTTGCCAACATGGAGGCGCTCTGGGCGGCACGCGATTATTACGGAAACGGAACGGTCTTCTTCTCGGAAGTGTCGCACTATTCTTGGAAAAGGATATGCAAAATTCTCGCGATCGACTCGTTTGTAGAGGTCCCTGTTGACGGCAACTTCAGAATGAACCCCAACGCACTTGAAGAGGCCCTGCAAAGATCTACCAAACCGCTAATGGTGGTTGCCAACTTCGGCTCGACAGGGGCGGGCACAGCGGATGACCTGGTTGCAATTCTTGAGCTTAAGAAAAAGTACAATTTTCATCTTCATATTGATGCCGCTTACGGCGGTTTCTTCAGAGCATGTGTGATGGATGATGATTACAAACTCATCCCATTTGATTCCGCCGGGAATATTTCGCCACACTCATGGAACCAATTAAGTCTCATCCCTGAGGCGGATTCGATCACCATCGACCCGCATAAGCAGGGCTTCATGCAGTATGGAGCCGGCGCGGTTATCTATAAAAATGAGGCACTGCGCGAACCTCTCTCGAACACAGCGCCATACACTTATCATAAAACCGATAAACCTAATATCGGGATGTTCTCCCTCGAAGGATCACGCCCCGGAGCCATGGCTGCCGCGTGTTACCTGACTTACAAGGTGATTCCGCCTGTTGCCTCAGGACTGGGGAAACTTCTCGACCTATCCCTTGCATCAGCCAACAAATTTTGGGAGCTGATCGAGAATTCGGAGCACTTCCAAAATTTCAACAAACCCGATCTTGATATAGCCACTTTCTTCGTGAAAGGGAAAGACGCCGAAGAGATCAATCGCAGATCTCTCAGCGTCTATCAGAAGCTATCCGTCGAAAACCCCGATGCCGAATTCATCATCTCGAAATTCGTCACGAGCCCCGAGATAGCCGCCCGCGCCATTCCCGGCCTGAGCAACCCCAACAGCGATAACTTCAGTGCGCTCCGCTCGGTTTTCATGAAGCACTGGAACGCGCTGGATGATTTTAGATATGTGCGATTGTTAGTGGAAGAACTCGAGAAAACGGCTGAAGGATGAGGGCTGAAGGATGAGGGCTGAAGGATGAAGAACAGAATTCTAGAAGAGAAAAGTTTTGCAGCTGCAATAGCGATTGTAAAATTTTCCAAAGTGCTCTTTGGTAGGAATGAGTATGACTTAGGCAGGCAATTATTGCGGTCGGGCACTGGAGTTGGTGCGAATATCAGAGAGGCCAGTAGAGCTGAATCTGACTTGGACTTTGTTCATAAACTCTCAATTTCCCAAAAAGAGTGAGAGGAGACACTTTACTGGCTGGAACTCCTCCTTGCGTCCGACATAATCACAAAACAAGAATTTGATCTTCATTACCCTTTATTCGACGAAGTAATGAAGCTACTCGTATTCTCAATACTCAAAGTCAAAAACAAAAAACCTTAATTTTTCATCCCTCAACCTTCAGCCATCTTTTCAGCCTTCAGCCCTCAGCCTTCAGCCTTTCTTTAGAATCTCGTTGTCAAATCCACAAAAAACCTGCTGTAGGTTGAAGTATCCTCAAACACCCCTTCGTAGTTGAAGCCGAGGTTAAACATTTTATTAATGGAGTAATTGATATCCATCGATAGAATGTTCTGGGAGAGTTTAATGTTGTTCACCGGGAATGTGTAGTCGATCCTTCGGAAGCCGGCAGAGCCGTAGATATCTTCGGTGATGTTCCGCGAGTAGGTAAGACCGTAGTTGAGCCCCTCAACATAATTACTTCTGTTGAACGAAATATTTGCACTGGCGCTTCCGCTGACCTGCGGGATATTCATCCAATAGATACTTGCACCGAAATCGTTTGAGCTTCGTTTGTCGTTACCCATATTTCTGAAGCCCGCGCGGAGTGAGATCGAGAAATTTTTAATCGCGGTGGTATTGAATCCAACGCGTAACCCCTGGAGTGACTCATTGAACAGCACCGAATCGATGAATGTTTTGAATGTTTCGTAGTAGATAACATTCTTCCTTATGTCGTAAGAAACGCTAAGGTTGTATTCCCGCGAGAACGCATATCTGGCGGAAACGAAGAAGTTGGTAAGATCGGGTTTGGTCTTCCCTTCTCCTGCTTCAACAGTGTAAATATCAAGCTCGGATGAAGCAAAGAGTGAAAGAGACTTTATTGGGTTCGAGACATGCTGCATGTAGATGTACCTGCGGTCGGTTTTAAAATCATTTGTCTGATTAACAAAACCTATCGTATTCTCGGAACTTCCGGAACCTATCGAATCTTCCAGCGAGACAAACAGACCGGTCTGGAACAGCTTGAAATTGTAGCCATAGTCCCAAGTGTTGGGTCGGCTTCCGGCAAAGACACCGCCCGACCAACTCTTCCCGAATGACCTCTCATAAAGCACTCCGTCAACTGCACCTATATTTGAGATCTTCCTGTTGATGAATCTTCCCGCGCTCAGTGATGAGACCGAATCCAACGCATAGTTCAGTTTAAGGTCATAAACCTTGAGTTTTCTGCCGAGATCGTGCCCTTCCCTTCCCCAGTCGCGGGTAAGGTATGAAAAAGTGGTGAGAACCGCCCGCGGTAGTTCTTCTTCTCAACAGGCTTAAAGTTCCTGGCTTTTTCCTTCTGCTCCGGGGTTATGACCGGGGTTGGCTCTTCAGGAACTACAACTACATCCTCTTGTTTGACCACTGATGGATAGGCGTATATAAGTGTACCTTTCTCAAGTTTCACCTCTCCGATCCTGCTGCCGGCAACCGATTTTGAACTGATAAAACCTGCCAGTACAGCGGGTACTTTCTTTCCATTGTCTTTCAGCCAAAGGGTGTCTCCGGCTGCAATTCCTTCTGTTGTAGAGTACTCAACATAGATATTCTGGGAAGAGATGAACGATACCTTCCCCTCCCGTTCCTCACCTGTTTTCTGGGCGAAAAGAGAAGAAGTTAAAAACAGCAGCACGCAAAGGGTGATCAAATGCTTCATCAGTCAACCCTCTCAAGCTTGCGGGGAATGTTCCCGTTGATATTGAAACTGAAAGTTGTATGGCACTCCCAGCAGTTGGTGTTCACTCTTTGCAGTTTGTGTGCAATTGTGAATTCCTCCTGATGGCAGGTCAAACACTGGGGTTGTGAATCATTGCCTGTATGGCACTCGTTGCATGTAACAGAAGAGTGCTTTCCTGAGATGAGATACGCTCCGTGGTCATTTTTCATGGCGGGTCGGCTCTCACCATCGGGATGGCAGTCAAAACACCTTTGTGAATTCCATTGATAGTTTGCCACCCCCTGATGTTCCTGAGCCATGGATGTCTGATTATGCTCGTGGCAATTTATACATGAAAAAGAAGTAAAGTTACCCGGCACGGTATGACAAGTAAGACAGTTGTTGTTCCACTCGTTACGGTGTTCTCCGCTATAGATCGGGAAATACTGCTGATCATGATTGAAAGTTGAAGGCCTCCATGCTGCCGTTGTATGGCACTCATCGCAGACCTTTGGGAAGTTTGGTGCAGCGTGGTTAGGGTTTGTTGCAGCGTTATAATCATCCAGATGGCATGATTCGCAAACTTCAGATGTACCTGTATATCCCGTTGTGTGACATTGAGCGCAAGGTACAGTGGTATGCTTTCCGGTAAGCTGATATCCGACGATCGTGTGATCAAAGGTAGCCGGCGCCCACCCGATATCGGTGTGGCAATTTGCGCAAACCTGCGGATAGTTGCCCATCACATGATTCGGATTGGTTGTCCCCTGAAAATCCTCCAGGTGACAGGATTGGCACACATTCTCAGTACCCGAGTAAGTTGTTTCGTGACACTGCACGCAGGTCTGACCTGAGTGGCTGTTTTGCAGCGCGAACCCGGTAGTGACAGTGTGATCAAATGTTGTCTGCGCCCAGCCCGAAGTGTTATGGCACTCAGTGCAGTTCTGTGAAAAACCCGCGAGTGTGTGGTTCAATTTATTCGTCAGGTTGAAGCCACTTTGATGACACGAGATGCATTCGCTTGATGTATTGGTGTACCCCGAAGTGTGGCACTGGCTGCAATTCAGCGTGACGTGATTTCCCGTTAACGGGAAACCTGAAGTTGTATGATTGAACGCGCCCTCGGAAGTACCGTCAGGGTGACATGCAAGACACTCGGTAGAGGCGTAAAGGTAACCCTGAACCCCCTGGTGCTCCTGGTCCATGTCGGTCCGGTTGTGTTCGTGACAGCTTACACAAGTGAACACTGCATAATTACTGGAGACCTCGTGGCAGGAGCGGCAGTCGTTGTTCCACTCGTTGCGGTGTTTGCCGCTGTTAATGGGGAAATACTGACCGTCGTGGTCGAAAGTAGCTGGAGTCCACCCAAGAGAAGTGTGGCAGTCCTGACAGGTCTGAGGGAACTGGGCACCGGTGTGGTTGGGGTTCTGTGCGTTTTGATAGTCCGTCAGATGGCAACCGTTGCACTGGTTTGGCGTGTTCGCCCAGCCGGTTGTGTGGCAGTCGGCGCACTGGGTTGTAGTGTGCTTCCCGGTGAGAGGGAAATTAACAATGGCATGATCAAAAGTTGCGGGTGCCCAGCCGATATCGGTATGGCACTGTGAGCATACCTGCGAATAGTTGCCGGCCACATGGTTTGGATCCTGCGCCGACTGATAGTCGGATAAATGGCAACTTGAACACTGGCCTGATGTGCCTGAATATGTGGTCTCATGGCACTGAACGCAGGTCTTGTTGGCATGACTGTTCTGGAGTGTGAACCCCGCATAGATCGCGTGATTGAACGAGGTGGTTGCCCAGGCTGTGGTGTTGTGACACTCGGTACAATCCTGAGAGAACCGTGCAAGTGAGTGATTCAATTTTGTGGTTTGCTGATAGCCGCTCTGATGACATGAATAACAGTCGAGCGGCGGCCTCGTGGTGTACCCGGAAGTGTGGCAACCGGAACATTCCGCCGTCAGGTGCGAGCCTGTAAGAGGAAACTGCGAAGTGCTGTGGTTGAACGCGCCTTCCGCGTTACCATCCGGATGACATGATAGACATGCACTCGACTCCCACCTGTAGCCCTGTATTCCCTGGTGCTCCTGGTTCATGTCAGTCTGATTGTGCTCGTGGCAGGTAGTACATGAGAACACCTGATAGTTCGAGGAATTCGTGTGGCAGTCGCCGCATGCATTCCATTCACCCCGGTGCGAACCTGAATAGATAGGGAAATAGGGCCCATCATGGTCGAACTGTGCCGGGGTCCATCCTGCAGTTGTATGGCAGGTTTCACAGGTGTTGGGAAATCCTGCGGCAGTATGATTTGGATTAGTAGTGGCGTTATAATCGGTCTGATGACAGCTCACGCACTCCTTGGGGGTCCCCGCGTATCCTTGAGTGTGGCAACTCGCGCAGGTAACGGTTGTGTGCCGGCCTGTGAGTGGAAACGCGGTAAGATTGTGATCGAACGAGGCAGGAACCCATCCGTTAATTGTGTGGCATGTTTTGCAATCCTTCGAAAAGTTGCCGGCCACATGGTTGGGGTTCAAAGTGGCTTCATAGTCAGGGCGGTGGCACGAGTAGCAATCCTGCGATAGCCCTGCGAATGACGCGCTGCTGTGGCAGTCGAAACAGCCCGGCTTGCTGTGGCCCCCGGTCAGCGGAAAGAAACTGTG
>RHKR01000092.1 GCA_008363265.1 Chlorobiota bacterium | reverse complement strand
TGAGTTCATCTTCGGCTGGGAACCTGACGGTCTCTCATCAGGCACATACCTCATCAGAATGACCGCCACCGCCACCGATGGAGCAGTTCAGTCACAAACGGTGAAGGCACTTTTCTTGAAATAGTGTAGAGTGTGGAGTGTAGAGTGTGGAGCACGCTGATACACACTTCCTTGCCCCTAATTATTTCAGCAGGACGAGTTTGCGGGCGAACTTGAAGTCCCCGGCGGAGAGGATATAGATGTAAGTACCGCTGGCGAGTGCTGAACCATCAAAATCCTGTTGATAATTACCGGCGGATTGAAGTTCATTATTTATCAGCACCGCGACCACCCGGCCGAGCATGTCATGGATCTTTAGATTCACCAGGGCTTCTTTTGGCAGCGCGTACCGGATCTTCGTTGTCGGATTGAACGGATTAGGGAAGTTCTGTTCAAGCTTAAACTCTTTTGGCAACTCACCGTTTTCTGATCTTACGGAAGTGAGGGCTTTCCGTACCGCGACATATCTGGTGACAGTGTTACCCGTAAATTGGTTCTTGACTTCAATTTTCAAGATTTGGATCGAATCTCCGGTTTGGCTCAACCAGGAATTTTCAATTTTACTGCTTTCCTCGAGGATCCCGGTGTTAAGGCGATTGAAATTGGCTACCTCACGATTCCCGTCAGTCTCATTTCTGATTTTCCAGTTGGTAGAAGAACCCGCGGAAACTCTGGTGCGAACAGTATCCAGCACATCGACCGGAATTGAGATGTTTCCGGATAACATGGCAAGTGTGCCTCCATCCAGATTAAGGGTCAGGAAACCTGATTCAAATTGATTTTGAGCACCATTAAGGACACGGATTCTAAATGTTCTTTGATTTCCTGGTTTTAGTTCGACATGGACTTTTAGAGTATCATCAGTATCTTCAAAATCCACAGCTTGAATAGCAGTACCGAGATTAAAAGCTTGGTAGGAGAGATTTGGATTATTGTATTTCTTAGGGAGAGTAACTGTAAATACAGAATCTGAAGATGAAACGAGATGATTAGTGTTGTTTCGAAGAGAATCAGCAAAAGGATTAGTATCTGTGACTTGGATTTCGAAAGTTTGATCAGTGACTCCACCATTTCCATCATCGGATCTTAAGACGACAGGGAATGTGCCGAAGGTGGGATTACCGGAAAGAGTGCCGTTATTAAATGAAGCCCAAGGTGGTAAAGTGACAGCTTGAACTGGAGTGTTTCCATGATATTGGAGAGTCGGGGTGTAAGAGTATGGAGTCCCGACAGAAGTCGTGGTAAGCGGAGTCGAAGTGAACTCTGGAGCTTTGTTTACGACTTTGACATTAAAATTTGTATTAGTGGTGTCTTGGAAAGAATCGACTAATCGACCAGAGACAGAGTGAACACCGACATTACTATTTCCTGGAGTACCAGAGATGGTAGCACCATTTGGAGAGAGGAAAGTAGGAGTATTGGTGTAAGAAGTAGTGACGGAGTGTCCATTTGGATCAGAGGAATTGATAGTATAGGAAGTAGGAGAACCTTCATCGACGAAAATAGTATCGACTGGATTAGTCCAGACTGGAGCACCATTTTCAGTGATGGTGACATTAATATTAGTTGAAACACTACCTTTGGCATTAGTCGCTATAACTGGAATAGTATGTTGACCTGGAGTGGCATTCGGAAAGGTGACACCTGAAATCGACCAAGTGTTTGGACCAGTCTTAGTCAAAGCAAGAGAGTCACTTCCACCGAGACTGGAGAGATCAGCATGAACTTCAGTCGGTTTATTAGAAACATTGCAGGAAATCGAGGCTGTATCACTGACAACACCTGGATTGACTAGAGGATTATTTGGAGTGAGCGTCGCTGAAGTAAAGGAAGGAGCGAGGACTTCACGATAAATATCTACGACGTTGTCCTGTCTTCCAACAGCGAAATCATACTGCGAGCTATTCGTTCCTTCAAGAAATGTAACAGCCATGGGTGCTCCACCTGGTGTTCCGACTAGATTTGCTACTTCTGTCCATTGAGTTTCTCCTTGATTTAATATGAAAATTTTACCACCACAAGATACTAATAAATTTCCGTCTTTCCAATCAATCGAAGTAACTTGAATATTTGGCAGATTATATTTGATGTTGGTGTATTGAGAGAAGTTGTTGACATTATAGGCGCGGATTTCACCCTGTGAACCACGGGCAACATAAATGGTGTCTGTGCCATTGGATGTAATCGAGTTTAAACCTGTTAGGTTTAATACTTCTTGAAGCGTACCAGTGGTGCCAGTTTTTTTGTAGAGTTTATCACTTCCTTTCATATACCAATTAATATTGGAAGTGGTTGGACCATTTGGAATACCGAGAATATCATTTACATTTTGACCAGTCGGAAAAGATGAATGGATAGTCGTCCAATTATTATCTTGTAAACGACGAAATGATGGGTTACCACTACCATTTGCTCCACAAAGAACGGTATCTCCATTGCTTAAAGCAAGCCATTCCTTGACATTACCTCCGAGATTAGGCCAAATATTTATTTCGTAGTCATCATTTTCAATAATTTGATTCATACTATAAATCTTCCCAGGAAATCCTGCCAAACTACCTCCATTAGTGACGCTAAGAGTCGTATCTAGGTTATGGACGAGGTTTTCGGTGGTGATTGTTTCGATTTGTGATAGTTTTGACTCTGATTTTGGGTTAGATGAGAGCGTCGGAGGAGTAAGAGAGTCTGGTTTTTCGACTACGGCAGTAATGGGATTAGAACTATCTGAGTTTGATGAGAAAATCTGATCAGCAGTGGTATTGGCAGATGCATCTTTTGGTGCGACTAGCTGACTAGCTAGAAGGACTAAAAGGAGATTTCTGAATTTGCTAGGAAGTTTGGAAACGATTTTTTCTAAAGTAGAAGGAGAGGGGGTGTTTTCTCTTGAACAAAAATAAATTTTATTTGCCATTGTAGAAACTCTGATAAATTAAGAAATCTTGAGACCATCAAAGCATTAACCGAAAGTTCCAAATTAAACTTTCATTTTAGTGCAATAATAACAAAATAAAATTTAAAAACGAACGGTATCGCGTTTTTTTTCACCTGAAAAAAATAAGAATAAAGAGGAAGAAACCACCTTACCATGAGATTGAGGACGCGGATACACGCAGATTAAGCAGATGTACGCGGAATAGGTATCTGCGAAAATCCGTTAAATCTGCGTGTATCTGCGTCCAGAATTCACACTTCCTCTCTACACTCCACACTCCACTCCGCCGCGGCGGACCACACTACTTAAGCAGATCTTCCATCGCCTCATCAAGTTCCGGGAATTTGAAGTGAAAACCGCTTTTTTCTGTGTAGGCGGGGATCACCTTCTGGCTGTCGAGGATGGTTGAGGCCATTTCTCCGAAAAGTATTTTTAAGGCGAAGGAAGGGATTTTCATCAGTGATGGTTTCTTCAGAGCCCTGCCGAGATGGAAAACAAACACATCCATCATTACCGGTGTCGGTGATACACCGTTGAACACCCCGTCCTGAGGGTTATCGATCAGATGGATATACAGGTCAACGATGTCATCGATGTGAATCCACGACATCCACTGCGTGCCCGCGCCGAGTGAGCCACCAACCATGAATTTAAATGCAGGGATCATCTTCTTAAGCGCGCCGCCCTCGGATGAAAGTACCACGCCCGTTCTTACTATCGAAACCTTTACACCATGATCGCGCGCGATCTGCGCTTCCTGTTCCCAGGCAGTACATACATCGGCAAGAAAACCCTCACCGCGAGGGGAGACTTCATCAACCTCTTCGTCACCCGTGTTTCCGTAGAATCCCGTCGCGGATGATGAGACCAGCACTTTCGGTTTTTCTTCAAGCAGGGAGATCGCGTTCACAAGAGCGTCGGTGGTCTGGATCCTGCTGTTCAGGATCGTCATTTTGTAGGCGTCGCTCCACTTCTCCGCCACGGATGCACCGGCCAGGTTCACAAAGGCGTGCGCTCCTTCAAGTTTTTTCAGAACCTGCTTCGGATCCTTGTAGTCCCATTTAACAAATTCTGTAACGAAAGACATTCCACGGGCCTGAACAGGATCGCGGGATATGATAACGGGCACATCACCCCGTTCGTGGAGTTTTTTTGCGAGTTTCTTACCGATCAGGCCCGTAGCGCCTGTTATAACCACTCTTTTAGACATCGATGAAATTCCTTTTAAATTCAACTGTAATTGTAACAAAATCCATTATCAATTAATTTCAGTATTTTTGTAAAACCCTCTTTTGATATTTCCAAAGGACCTGATGTCCAAGTATTACATAAAAGTCGCGACCATACTCCTGATATTGTTGTCAGGAAGGCTGTTTCCTCAGTTCACCCCCACTTCCCCTTATCTGAACGACCCCGACCGTCTGATCGGTTATGTCGACAGCTGCGCGAAGTTCTGGTTCAACTCATACGACGCGACCTACGGCGGATTTTACACCAATGTTGACCGTCAGGGGAACGTGATCACCTCATGGGGAACGAACAAGAAACCGCTTACCCAAACCCGTCACGCCTACGCTTTTTCGAAAGCTTTCATGCTGACAGGAAATGAAGTGTATCTGCAGAAGGCACAGGATGCCCTCTCTTTCCTTTATTCGAAAGCGTGGGACAACACCAACGGCGGTTGGTATGCCGACCTGAACAGACAGGGCTCACCCGTCTCAGCCACAGCGGCAAAAACGGCTTTTGATGCCCACTATGCCCTCCTCGGGATCGCATCGATGTATGAGGCAACGCGTGATCCCCTCGCGGAGTCATGGTTTAACAAGGGTTACGACCTCCTTGAGAACAGGTACTGGGACCGCGGTTCATCGTTCGGCTATTACGACCAGGCAACATACAATTTTTCTTCCCGGAGCGGTAAGAGCTTCAATGCCACGGTCGATGCCCTTACCACACATCTTTTGCTGATGACGCGCTTAACCGGTGAGTCCCGGTACAGAACGAAAACCGACTCCGTGGTGCTCAACATCCTCAACAGACTCGTTCCCACGATGGACAATCAGCAGATAGGATTTGCCGAGGAGTACAACAGTGACTGGACGGTGAACCAGTCGGAGACCATGACCATAATGGGGCATGTTCTGAAAACAGCCTGGGTTCTGGGCCGCGCGTACAGATTGAATCCCGATCCGGCTTACATTACCGCCGCCAGAAAGCTCTTCAACAACGTTCTCCAGAAAGGATATGACCATCTGTACGGTGCCCCCTACAAGGACTTCAACCGCACCACCGGCCAAATGCTCCTCTGGGGGATACAGGATTCAGCAAAGGCGTGGTGGCAGGTTGAGCAAGCGATCACGGGAGGGCTTGAATTGTGGGGTATAACCAACGAAGAGCAGTTCCTCAGAACCGCTGATGAGAGCCTAAACTTCTTCATGAACTGGTTCGTCGACAGGGTCTATGGCGAGGTATATGAGAACACGATGCGCCGGGGCGGCAGGGTATGGGGAGAGCACAAAGGGAACGGGTTCAAGGCCTCATATCACTCGGTTGAACTGGGTTACCTGACCCACCTTTACGCGAAGATCTACGTTGCAAATCAGCCGTTCAAACTCTATTATAAATTCGCCCCTTCGATCCTCCCCCGCGTTGTGAGCGTTAACCCGTTGCTCACTCCCGCCGGGCGGATCAGGATCACGGAAGTGACGCTCGACGGGCAGCCCTTCACATCGTTCAATGCCGGTGATCTTACCCTTAACATCCCCGCGAATACCGGCGGGAAGTTCCGCGTAACCTTCACTCCACAGGATCCAACCTCGATCGCCGCGGAGGGTGGAGACACGCCTGACAGTTTTGTACTTGAGCAGAACTATCCTAACCCCTTTAACCCTGTAACCGTTATCCGTTACGCGTTGCCCGCCCGTGGCTCTGCCGGTGCCGGAAATGTTGTGCTGAAAGTACATAATTTGCTCGGCGAGACTGTGGCCACACTCGTTGACGGTGAAGTTGAGGCTGGTACGCACAGGGTCACTTTCGACGCATCGGGGCTGAATTCAGGAATTTACTTTTACACCTTGACGGCGAACGGTAAAACTCAGAGCCGCAAAATGACACTTCTTAAGTAGGACAGGAATTGATGAAAAAATACGATCTCGCTGTTTTTGACATGGACGGCACGCTCTTTGACTCGGCCGATACCATCTACAACGCCGCCATCGACACCTTTGAAAAGCTCGGTATGAAGGATGTGAATTTCCCCCGGGACCAGTTCGAACCTAAGATCGGCGCCCACTTCGGCGATATCTTCCGCGAGTTCGGGATACACGTCCCTGACATTGAACACTACATCAATGTTTACAAGGAGATATATTTCGATCACATCGACGACACAAAGTTCTACCGCGGTATTCCTGAACTGCTGGCTGAACTGAAGGGCTCAGGCATGCGTCTGGCACTTCTTACAACGAAGAATCAGTACCAGACCGAGAGGATCGCCGACCACTTCGGGCTCCACGACTGGTTTGAGTATCTGATGGGACGCAAGCCGGGGATCAAGATCAAACCGGACCCTGAGCCGCTTGAGATGATCATCGGTCACTTCGGCTGTTCAAAGGGAAAAACCGTGATGATCGGTGACTCCGAGTTCGATATCGGGTGCGGGATCAACGCGGGAGTTGATACAATAGCTGTCGGTTACGGATACCGTGACCATGAATTTCTGCTGAATGAGAAACCAGTTCACTTCACGGCAACCGTCGCGGGACTGAAAGAACTCCTTCTCGGCTGACCGCTAAACTGCCTCTACCTTAGGCGGGATCAGTTTATATACCACAGGGGTGACAACACGTGAAAGGAGTGTAGAGCTGATCAGTCCGCCGATAAGCACGACTGCCAGAGGTGAGATCAGCGGATTCACGGAAAGCGCGATCGGCATCAGACCTCCGATCGCCGTCATTGAAGTAAGTATGATTGGGAGGAACCGCACTTCACCCGCTTCACGGATCGCGTCATCCACGCTCTTTCCCTGTTCCCTCAGCTGGTTTGTGAAATCCACTAACAGGATCGTGTTCTTCACCTCGATACCTGCCAGGGCTATCAGGCCTACAACCGCCACGAAAGAGAGGGAGTTGCCCGTTATCCAGAGGGCAAGCACCGCGCCCACTATACCGAGCGGTACCACCGAAAGGACGATCAGGATGCTTCTGAAAGTTTTGAATTCAAGGATCAGTATCGCGATGAAAAGGAAAACCGTTACCAGAAGAATGGTCGTCAGCCCCGCGAATGATTCCTCCCTTGCCTCCTGTTCTCCCCCGATCGAATAGCTGTAACCCGCGGGAAGCTTTAAATCCTCAAGTTTTTTGACCACATCACGGGTGACATTATCCGCAAGGTAACCCTTCCTGATCTGCGAAAAAACCGAAACGGTTCGTATCTTGTTTTCGTGGTTTATTGAGAGAGGTGTGGCGACGAACTGAAGTGAGGCAACCTGCGACAGTGGGATCGCCCGTCCCTCAATATTGTTGATGTACAGATTCTCGAGGGCGCCGAGGGTGTTCAGCTGTTCCTTCTCCCTTGTGACCAGGATCGGGTGACTGTTTCCCTCATCATCGTTGAATGAACCTGCCTCGATACCGGCGACGGCGAGGCG
>RHKR01000091.1 GCA_008363265.1 Chlorobiota bacterium | reverse complement strand
AACACCTTGCAGAATTTATAACAGAAGTTAACTTTTATACTGAAAGCCTGAATTATTTGCCTGCTGTTAGATCCGGCATTTATCTAGGATATATTAATTTCGGTAGCATGATTTCAAAACTAAATCAGTATCAAAACCAGATAAAAGATCAACTCTTCGTTCTCCCAAGTACTACAGTTCCGGTTTCCGATTTCTTCACTAATCTAACTGAAGCCCGATTAAATCGACCCTCAGTCCATCTTCTGAAAATTATCGATACATTAGAAAAAAGACTTCTTCGGGGAACCGTCCAAATCGATGGAGATAGTGGCAGAATTATTCACTATTCTACTGAGTTGTCTGAATCATTTGATCTCTCCGAAGTGTCTTCGATGGTAAGCGAGTTGAGTATAATCACCGCCTACATTAAGTTTGTGATCAAAGACCATGCGATCATAGATCTTTCCAAGCCGGAACCCGAGTTTATTTTTGGAGTCAGACCTTTGCTGTTTATCGAGGAACCAGAGGCACATCTACATCCTGAGACCCAGATCAAATTCATGGATGCGTTAATCGATTTAGCTAATTTAGGTATTCATGTGATTATTACATCGCATAGCGATTATATGTTAGACTGTTTAGGAAATAAAATTCTTGGTGGAGAAATCAGCTCAAGCGAAGTTGCCTCCAAGTTAATGGTTAAATCGAAAAAAGGTAGTGTCGTTTCGAAAAAGATGGCTGCCAAGCCTGATGGTATCGAAGATCATAATTTTCTTCGTGTAACAGAAAAACTATTTCATAAAAGAATCGAACTTAACGAGAAATATGATGCCAGGGTTAGTAGAGAAAATAAAAAATCATGAGATATTAAGAGATTTTCTTTGCTCGATTTGCCAGGAAAATGATACCCGAGCTTCTTTGGGTATTGATGGAGTAGATTGGTGTAATGTAAACCCGGAAGCATATTTCAAGAGCTTAAGTTCTGGAAATACTCCCGCTTCCGTAGATTGTCTTTTTACGAATGAGTGCGACAAACATGGTCACGATCACAATCTGATTGAATTAAAGAGTGCTCCGCAAAATTTAAACAGTGAATTTGCAAGCATTTATAAAAAGTTTGAAGATACAATAGATTCATTCATGTGTGTAAAATTCGCCGATATTTACAACAATGATAATGATTTCAACATTTACTTGACAGTAGTACACAGGATGAAAAATTATGATCGGCGATTACTCTTGAAACAGTTTAAAAGTCCGATTAGAAGATTTAATCGCAACCTCTATATTGATTTTCAGAAGTCCCCCTACACAATAACTAAATGCTGAGATAAACATCCCCTTCATCCCCCCAAATCATCTCTTGATATTTCCCCCATTATAGGTAAATTGCAGTTTCTGTTTTTTGGTAATCAACAATCCAGGACAATCATGGCTCAAAACGGACAAAATGAGAAGGCATTCAAGCCTTATATTGCAGCCTCCGATCTTATGCCGGAGTTCACGCCCAAAGCGATAGGCCTTACCGTCAGTGCTTCGATTCCTATCGCGGTGCTGGCAATAGCAGTTTTTAAGAAGATCGGAAATTCAACCATTCTCGAGAATAATATCGTTCAGACGATCGGCTCGGCCGGTGAGTCTGTCGCGGCGGGCGTGGTGTTCACCATCCCTGCACTTCTTTTCCTCGATGGCGGTGTCGACTATTTCGAATACTTCCAGATCCTTGTGCTCGCTTTGGCGGGAGGTATCCTTGGAGTTCTCTTCATGGTTCCCCTCAGAAGGGCACTTATCGTTAAAGAACATGGAGTGTTACCATACCCTGAAGGCACTGCCTGCGCCGATGTACTCATCGCCGGTGAAAAGGGTGGAAACCTCGCTCAGAAAGTTTACTACGGTCTTGGAGCCGCCTTCCTTTACAAGGTCTTCATGTCGATCTTCGGGTTCTGGAAAGAGACTCCGACCAAATCGTTCGCGAAAGATTCAAACCTTCCGAACGGTACCATTATGGCAGAAATATCACCCGAACTTCTCGGTGTTGGTTACATTATCGGCCCCAAGATATCGGGCGTGATGGTAGCGGGTGGTGTCCTTTCATGGCTCGTACTTATTCCGCTCATCACACTCTTCGGTTCGGGCCTTGAAACAGCGTTCCCGCCCGTAAAGAGCAAACTTATCGCTGATATGACGGCCCGTGAGATCTGGAGCAACTACATAAGATACATCGGTGCCGGTGCCGTTACATTTGCCGGTATCATGACTCTTATAAAGACCATTCCAACGATCATCAGCGCGTTCCGCGATTCACTCGGTGATATCAAGTCGGGATCAGATAAATCCACTGCTATCAGAACCGAGAAAGATCTTCCGATCATCTTCGTTCTCGTTGGCGCGGTTGTTCTTGTGGCTTTCATGGCTATTATACCTTCAATTCCTACGAACTTCCTCTCTGCCATAATGATCGTGATCTTCGGATTCTTCTTCGTTACGGTATCTTCGAGAATTGTTGGTATTCTCGGCTCATCATCCAACCCGATTTCCGGTATGACCATCGCCACTCTGATGGCTACCAGTCTTATCTTTGTGGGTCTCGGATGGACAGACAGTTCACATCAGCCGATCGCGCTGGTTGTAGGCTCGATCGTCTGTATCGCTGCCGCGAACGCGGGCGCCACTTCACAGGATCTTAAGACCGGTTACCTGGTTGGTGCCACCCCTGTAAAACAGCAGTGGGGTCTTATAATCGGTGTTGTTGCTTCATCGTTCGTAATTGGCGGCACGATGCTGATCCTTAACAACGCGATAGGAATTGGTGCCGACTCAACAGTTTCATCAAATCCGCTTCCCGCGCCTCAGGCAACTCTGATGGCTACGGTAATTAAAGGACTCTTGAGTCAGGATCTTCCATGGGGACTCGTGATCACCGGTATGGCAATATCAGCCGTGGTCGAACTCATGGGTATTCGCTCCCTTACCTTCGCGGTGGGTGCTTATCTGCCACTCTCCACTACAGCCCCGATCTTTATCGGCGGTCTTGTTAAGTGGCTTGTGGAAAGAAAGAGCAAATCAGCCGACGAAGAAGGCGAGATCGGACCCGGAGCACTTTTCAGCTCAGGTCTTATCGCCGGCGGTTCACTTACCGGTATCCTCCTCGCGATCCTTATCGCTACAGAAGTGGAGCCCGGAAAGAATGTTATTCAGCTCCTTAACCTCGAACTGCTCGAAGGACTTGGTGGCTACGGCGACCTTATCTCACTCGGCGTGTTCGTGGGTCTTGGCGCGATGCTCTACAAGTTCGCCACTTCGAAGGAGAAAGTATAATTGTTGGGTTTCCTGAAAGAAGCCCGGGAGAGGAAAAAGCTCAAGGGCCTGAACGCCCTTGAGCTGACCCCCTTAAGAATGCAGAAGCATACCACGCGGGAGGGGGGACTGGTGACAGTGCTCATCCCCCGGTTCAAGTGGAAACCGGTGCACGAACTGATGGTGAAGAACGGAAGGGATCCCGACTTCTGGCTCGATCTTGATGAGATCGGGAGCGAGGTCTGGATGTCGATCGATGGCAAACTAAAGGTGCGTGAGATCGGAGCGATAGTTAAAGAAAAGTTTCAAGACAATGAAAAGATCATCGAGAGGGTATCCACAGAGCAGAATCTGGTGAAATTCGTCTCGATGATGTACAACAACAAGATAATTACATTCAAAGAACTGGAAAACTGAGGTTAAATATGGGAGAAAAATTAGGTCACTTAAAACCACAACCAATGTGGGATATTTTTGAAGAGATCTGCGCCCGCCCGCGTCCTTCAAAGAAGGAAGAAGCAGTGGTCGAGTATGTTCTCGAATTCTGTGACACGCATGGACTCGAGTACCTGCGTGATGACGCGGGTAACATCATAATCAGAGTGCCTGCCACTCCCGGTTTTGAAGACAAGAAAACAGTGATCCTTCAGGGCCACCTCGATATGGTTTGCGAAAAGAACACCAATGTCGATTTCGACTTCGAAACCGAAGGGATCAGACCCTGGATCGATGGCGACTGGGTTAAAGCTGAAGGTACAACTCTTGGCGCGGATAACGGAATTGGTGCAGCCGCTGCTCTCGCGGTAGCGATCGATGAGACCGTAGAGCACGGTCCACTTGAGATACTTCTTACCCTCGATGAAGAAACGGGTCTTACAGGAGCAACCAACCTCGGCACGGATCTGCTCGAAGGAGATTTCCTCCTCAATCTCGACTCAGAAGAGATCGGTGAGATCTATATCGGTTGCTCAGGCGGCAGGGACACCAAAGGAACTCTTGCTTACTCACCTGAAGAAGCTCCTGATGGCTACGGCTATTATGAGATCTCCGTTACCGGACTTAAAGGCGGTCACTCAGGCCTTGATATTCATCAGGGAAGAGGAAACGCGATAAAGATCCTCGGTAGAATACTTAACACCCTTACTGAACATTATGTAGTCAGTCTTGGCGAAGTTAACGGCGGAAGCAAGCGCAACGCTATCCCACGCGAAGCATTCGCTATCGTGGCAGTTGACCCCGAAGATGATGCAGCAGTTCAGGAAGAGGTGATCGAGTTCGAGAAAACTGTTAAGGCAGAACTCGGTACTGCTGAGCCCGGTGTAAGAGTTGTGATGAGGAAGCTCGATGAGCCAAGAGAAGTGCTGGATGAAGTAGCTGAAGATCTGCTGATCCTTACTATCAACGCCCTGCCTCACGGTGTTCTTAAGATGTCGGCTGATATCCCGGGTCTGGTGGAAACCTCTACCAATCTTGCCACAGTTTCAACACGGGACGGTGAAATAAATATCGGAACCAGCCAGAGAAGTTCTGTTGAGTCAGAGATAGAAGAAGCCGTTACGATGGTTTCATCAGTGTTCCAGCTTGCCGGCGCGGTTGTTGAGACCGGTGACGGTTACCCCGGATGGAAGCCGGATGTAAATTCAGAGCTTCTTAAGGTTGCAAAGAATGCTTACTCTTCGCTGTTCGGTAAGGTACCGGAAGTGAAGGCGATCCACGCGGGGCTCGAGTGCGGTATCATCAAAGAGAAATACCCCCATACCGATATGATCTCGATGGGACCCACAATGACAGGCGTTCACTCACCCGATGAGCAGCTCAATATTTCCTCGGTCGAGAAGTTCTGGCACCACCTCTGTAAGATACTCGAAACTGTTCCCGAAAGATAACAATGTCGCATAACGCAACAGACAATATTCTGAACCCGGTACCCTTCTCCGTCAGGTGGGGGGTACTGGTACTTGTTTCCCTCTCGATGTTCGGAAACTATTATGTTTATGATTCCATAGCGCCGATCGCCGATCTTTTAGCGAGCCAATTGAAGTTTACCGACTCAGATATCGGTCTGCTTCAGGGAATTTACAGCGTACCGAACATCATCATGGTTCTGATCGGCGGTGTGATCATCGACCGGATCGGTACCGTGAAGTCGATAACCCTCTTTGCCCTCCTCTGTTTTGCCGGGGCCGTGGTCACGGTGGCAACAGAGCAGCTCGCGTTTGTTGGCGGGCTCTTCAGAGGGATATTTGGAACTGATATCAGCAATGAACTGGTGGTAATGTCACTCGGAAGACTGATCTTCGGACTTGGTGCCGAGTCGCTCATCGTTGCGGTTACCACGGCACTCGGAAAGTGGTTCATCGGTAAAGAGCTTTCGTTCGCGTTCGGTATCAACCTCACGATCGCGAGGCTTGGCTCGTTCGCTGCCGACAATTCACCCACATGGGCGAAGGCTTACTTCACATCATGGGATCTGCCATTGCTGATCGCGGTGATAATGGCCTTTATATCAGTAATTACGGCGCTGGCTTACTGGTACCTTGACGGTTTTGCCAAGAAGAACTACCACATGCCGCCCGAGGCAAAACAGGAAAAGATCGTGTTCAGGGAGGTTCTCTCCTTCAGCAAGTCTTACTGGTTCATAGTGTTGCTATGCGTTACATTTTATTCAGGTATTTTCCCTTTCAGAACCTTCGCGATAAAATTCTTCCAGGAATATCACGGTCTGGAAAGGGAAGTGGGTGGTGCTTACAATAGCATCCTGATCCTTGCATCGATGGTGCTGACACCATTGTTCGGACTTCTCTCCGACTTCATTGGCAAGAGATCGCTCCTTATGATGTTTGGATCGCTCATCCTGATCCCCGTTTACATGATGCTCCTTTCCACCTCGATCCCGCCATGGTTGCCTATGGCGATGATGGGTCTGGCGTTCTCGCTGATCCCGGCCGTAATGTGGCCTTCTGTTGCGCTTATCGCGCCGCCTGAAAAGCTTGGCACAGCTTATGGTTTGATGACCATGATCCAGAACATAGGTTTGGCAGGCTTCAACTTCCTGATCGGCTGGGCTAACGACTCCAGTGGCGGCTACGAACTCGGAATGTATTTCTTCTCGACACTCGGTTTCTTTGGTCTCTTCTTTGCTTTCATGCTCAGATGGGCAGAAGGTAAAGCTGAAGGTCACGGGCTTGAGTTCGGGATGATACACAAGAGGAGATCGGAAGTGTGAACTATGAACTGTGAAGTAATGAAATGTTAAATGTTAAATGTTAAATGTTATGCTCCCCGTAGGGGTGCCACAGGTAAATATTGCGAATAGCCGGTAGAGTTGCAGTAGTTTTTGTCTTGTTCGTGCTTGGTGCTGAAGCGCAATCAACCAAATTTGGGTTTGGTTGTCTCGGGCTCGTTGGCGGCTTTGCCGGATATGAGGTGAAGAATTACTCGGCTACCGGCTTGAACCAGTATATCGCTGCCATAAATGAGAGAAGGAAAGACTCATTACTCACCGCCATGGGGGAGATGGGGCAGCTCAAGGGGTATCGCCTTGGCATGAATCTGATCAGAAACCGGATATCCGGGCTGGAGTATACCGTAAAAGTGTTCTATGAGACACTGAGTGAATTAAAAGAAGCCCAGATAAAAGGGAGATCGGGGATATACAAGAACAGTCTTGAACTGAAACAGAATGTCTTCGGGGCAGGACTCGAGCTCGGAACCCCGATCACAAAGATCATAAGTTGGAAGATTCTGGAACTTGAGTTCACTTACGGAACGGCTCAACTATTCAAAAAAACTGAAGATATCAACGATCCCGTTTCGAGAGTGAAGTACACTGCCGATAACTACAGGGCGGGGTTCAACTTTGCATCCGGCTTTATCCTTTTCCTGATCGACAACAACATAAGTCTCGAAGGGAAAATGGGTTACTCGGAGTTTTCCATCGGCCCAATGACCGATGAAGACGGAAATAAACTTGCCACTAGTGAGTCTGGCGGCAACATTATGGAGTCGCCGATCACAAAAGGTGGTTTGTTTTATGGTGTTCAATTCAACTTATCAATCCCGCTCTAATATGACAGAACTTCAGAAAGCGTGTGAAATAGCGATCAGAGACTGTATGGGCGCCCGTAAGGGAGAGTCTGTTCTCGTGGTCTGTGATACTGAAAAACATGAAATTGGTTACGAGCTTTACCTCGCCGCGATCAGGCTTGGGCATCCGGCGATCTATTCTGAAATGGAGCCTCTCGAGGTGAACGGCCAGGAGCCACCGGCTGCCATTGCTGAACTAATGAAGAAATTCGATGTGGTGCTGTGTCCGACTCACCGTTCCCTTACTCACACCCAGGCCCGCCGTGACGCGTCAGCAACCGGCGTGAGGGTGGCAACATTTCCGGGGATCACTGTTGATATTATGGTCAGGGGTTTGAACGCCGACTACAACCGCATTTCTGAGAGGACCCTTAATCTTAAAGCTTACATGGACAAAGCTAAATCGGCGCGGGTGACCTCTGAAAAGGGGACCGACATCTCCTTCTCTCTCGAAGGCCGCGACGCTTACGCCTCAAAAGGTCTCTTCCACAAAAAAGGGGAGAGCGGCAACCTTCCGACAGGTGAGGCTTTCATTGCCCCCGTTGAAGGGACCGCGAACGGTGTTTTCGTTGTCGACGGCTCATTCGCGGGTCTTGGACTGCTTCAGGATGCCGACATTAAGCTTACGGTTGAGAAAGGTTTTGTTACAAAGATCGAAGGGGGAGAACCAGCCGAAAAACTCTCTGCCATCATGGCCAAAGTTGGAGGAGATGCCTATAATATCGCTGAGTTCGGCATTGGTACCAACGACTCAGCCAGACTTTCGGGACTCATTCTCGAAGATGAAAAAGTGATGGGTACCATCCACATCGCGGTGGGTGATAATATAGGGTTCGGCGGTAAAGTGAAAGTACCGCTTCATCTCGACGGCGTTGTAAAAGAACCCGATGTGTGGCTCGACGATAAGCAGATAATGAAAAAAGGCAAGTTTACTATCGAAGTGTAGTGAACAGATGATCGCATGGCCGGATCAATTGGTTTGAAAAATATCGACGCCTGGAAGGTCCGTCTCCTTTTAGGGATCAAGATCTTTATAACCGCGGGACTGATCTGGTATCTCACCAACAAATTTGCAGATATTTCATTCTCCACTTTCCTCGATTTCAAACAGGAACTTCCGTTTTTAATTGCCGTCGCGCTTGTACCGCTTAACTTCTTTCTCCAGTACAGAAAGTGGCGGATCATCTGTGATCATTCGTTCTCGGGGCAGAATCGGTCGGATATTTTTAAGTCGGTTCTCACCGGCATAGCCACAGGGCTTCTGACTCCCGGAAGGCTGGGTGAGTATCCCGGGCGGGCGTTCCCTCTTCAGGGTGTTAAACTCTCTGAGGTTACCGCGGGGGCGGCGATTGATAAACTCAACTCCCTTCTGGTGATCCTGATCGCGGGGTCATTCTCTGCTGTGATATTTCTTCATTCATTTTATAAAGTGGATCTGAATCTTACACTTTCCCTCCTTTTCTTTCTGACGGGGGTTTACCTCCTTCTTGTGTATCTGATGCTCACTCCCGATTTTTGGAGGGATTTTGTTGGCGCGCAGATCGCCCGCGTAAAAGTGGTTGAGAAGTACTTCATCAATTTCCACGCTATCGGGCTTTTCAACAGGGGTGTGTTCGGAAAGAATTTTGCTTATTCGTTGCTGAATTATGCAGTGTTTTCAACCCAGTTCATCCTTCTTGTAGCCGCCTACCATGGTGACCTTTCCACTTTGGGAATGATCATGGCCTCCTCGCTCGTATTCTTCACCAAGAGTCTTATTCCGGGCATCACTTTCGGTGAAATCGGGATCA
>RHKR01000090.1 GCA_008363265.1 Chlorobiota bacterium | reverse complement strand
AGAGTGAATAGTGTAGAGTGTATAGTGTGGAGTGTAGAGGGTATAGTGTGGAGTGTAGAGGGTGAAGATTTTTATGCACCATTACCAAAAAATCCGCGTTAATCTGCTCAATCAGTGTGTATCTCCCACAGGGACAAGCGCGTCCTAAAAAAATCCGTGAAATCTGCTTAAATCCGTGGAATCCGTGTAACCTTGGACACTCTACACTCCACACTCCACACTCTACACTATCTCTCCCACTCCCAGCTCAACATGCTTAAATTCATCCCCGCCGATCTTGAAGAGCTGTTCCTTTACGCGGCGGCGGGTGGCGACGGCATAGTCGACGCATTCGCGGAGTTCATCCTTCGTGAATTCGCCGTGCGGGTAGAGGAGTTTCAGCAGACCGCTGACGGTTTTGCGGACGGCGATGATGTCCCTCTGATTCATGTCGCCGTTATATTTGAAATGTTTCTCGATCGCGTCGGCGAACGTTTTCTTCCTCATCTCCTTGTACCATTCGGCCAGATAGTCACTGATGAAGCCGTAACCGTCCGTGAAATATTCCGGCTTCATTTTGGGTACTTCCCAACCAGGGATGTACGAATGGAACCTGTCGATGAACGCCGAATCTATCATCTGTTCCGGAAGCGGCTCCAGCAGGTGGCGGGTTTTCGCTATCTCAACCGGGTCACCGTCGATATTCCCCAGGAAGACCAGCGATGCGTTCGCGTTCACGTGCTCTTTACCGCGGGCGAAGGCTCCGTTCGCCATGTAGCCTTTCATTATCTGCACCGTGTCTTTCTCGCGCATGTCGATACCCCCCACTTCATCGAACGCCACGATATCCCACATGCCGATCAGCCCCACGGTCCTGGTGGCCATGTTGTAGAAGAGGTTCGCCACGGTCGTCTTCCCGCCTGAAAGCAGGATCGAGTTGGGAGAGATCTCGTCATAGATGTACGATTTACCTGTGCCGCGCGGCCCGAGCTCAAGCAGGTTGTAATTGTTCTCAACGAAGGGGATCATCCTCGCGATGAAGTGCCACTTGGTCTTTTCCTCGAGGTTTTCCGGATCATAACCCACGCTCCGCAGAAGCGCGGCCATCCACTCTTCCTTCGTGAATTTTTTCCGTTCCTCGAGTATGGACTCAAGGTTGATACCCGGCATCTGGATCGGCTTCAGCTCGGTGATCGTGAAGGGTGAAACATTCGACTCGGGATCGTAGAAGTAGGTCAGGTTCACTATGCACCAGATACCCCCGGCAAGGAGCCTGTCGTATTTTTTAATGAAGTCTGTCTGCACTTCAACATTCTTCAGTCCCAGGTTCGAGAGGACGGCTTCGTAGAGGTCTTTCTTTTCGTTCAGCCTCACGGTAACCTTGTCGATCACCTTGTAGCTTCCCCTCTCCCGCACGCGCGATTTAATCCTCTCCGCCTCGTCGGGCCGGACATAATTCTGCTCGAGTATCTGTTTTACGCGCTCTGTCCCCTCGATGATCGTCTGCTCGTCATCCGACGCGCAATACTGCGCCAGGAGGTATTCGAGCACGAATACCGGCACATTGATCCCCGAACGGAGCTTCTTCGTGAGGTCTTTCCTCACCACCTTCCCGGGGAACGAATCAAAAAGTTTTCTGTCAAGTCCTTGTAACATAATTATTCCTCTAAAATCCGTCAAAATCGTTGGAGATGGAGATGCTGAGCACGAGGTCCAGTCTTGCTATCACGGGATCGTACATCGGCCGGGGGTCCCTGTCCCTGACTATCAGTGCGACGGGGGTGTTATTGTATTTCGAAATGTTGCCTCGCATCACGAACCGAACCGTTTTCATCAGCTGCCGAGAGTCGTTCCCCTGCAGGTCGAAGAGGTGCGTCTGCTCGTCGGAAAGAAGTGTATCGTCAGCGGCATAGATGCCGACAATAACCTCCCGCTCCCTGACACGGTCACCGACCGGTTTGGTTTGCATCAGGTCGAAAACAGGATTGTTGGAAGTGATAAGATTGCTCGACCGTTGAATAATGGTGATCCCCACCGGCTCGGTATCGGTGCTCCTCTTTTTGGTGAACTTTATCACGGGTATCGCCACTTCCTGGAGTGAAAGCCCGCCATGCACGAAGCGGCTTCCCGCCCCGGCGAGCCTGAAGTTACGCCGGCCGACGGGGAAGAGGAAATCATACTCACTCTCGATCCCGAGCTGCGGCGCGGTAAACCTGATCACATTGTCATCGGTGATGAGGTCACGCCCGAACACAACCCGTCTCTTTACCTGTTCCACCCTGCCGTATGCGGATGAATCGATGAAGTCGCTCTCCGCGAGTTTCGTCTGCTGAAAATAAAAACCGTGGTCAGCAGTGATCAGTACATTGTTTCCATTGAACTGAGCTATCTTCCTGATGATGTTCTCGATGTCGCTGTAAGCACCGGAAACCGCCTCGAACGCGTCATCTTCCGAGGTCTTGTCATCGCCCGTCGCGTCGATCTTGTTGTGGTAGATGTAAACCACCTCGACCGATCTGACGGCGTCGCGCCCCTCCTCCTGCTGCATCGCGGTAAACGCCTGAGCTGTAAACACCTTCGTTTTCGGGTTCCGCTCCGTCAGCCGCGCTTCCCGGTACTGAGCGCCGGCCGGCTTTCCATCGACCGTTGCGGAATCACCGCCTGCCGGGATCCCGAGCGAAGAGTTGGGAAGAAGTGCCGCCATTCCGAGCTGCGTGTAGCCCGGAACAACTCCCGCCATCATCTCCAGCTTTGCCTCTGTCCGGTCAAGCTTAAGCAGCCTTTCGGTCAGTTCAACCGCCGCCTCATAGCGCAGGGCATCGGAGATTATCACAAATATCTTCTTCTCCGTCCCCCTCAGAGGCTGGATGTAACTGTCGTAAAACCTGTTCTGCATCAGAAGTGTGGGGAACTGCCATTTCTCCCTGGCCTCGACCGCCTTCTTCCACGCCACTTCAAGATTGAAAATGAAAGACTGCAGGTAAACCTGTTCCACCGCGGCCGTCACCTTCTCCAGCACGGTCTCGTGTTGCTTCCCCTTTACCGCCGTGTAATAGCGCCTGTAGCAGCCGTCGATCAGCGCGCCGTATTGCTGATAATATTTGAACCCCTCCCCTGCGGTCCGGAATGAGGGCGGGTTCAGTTTCACGGTCTCAAGAAGAAGTGCCGCCTGGTGCAGCCCCCGGTAGAGGTGTTCATAACCGTTGAAGTAGAAGAAGTATCGCCTGATGCCGGTGATCTCACCGATCCTGTCGGACTTCACGCTTCTGTTAACCACCGCGTTCGCCAGCCCGCGTACTATCTCCCGCTCAACCTCCTCCGGGGCTTTACATTCGATGAATCTCTCGTAATCGTGAGCCGTTATCTTTCCCGCGATGCCGTTTCCTTTCCCGAACTGCTTTGAGTAGTGGTCGAATATCTCCATCTGGCTGCTGTTGTTCATCCAGTTGTTGAAGAAGGATGCCGCGGCCGGCGACCATTCACCGGGGCGAGAGGTGAATTTCTGTCCCTCCCGGGGGATGTGCCGCTCGAACTCATTGCTGAAGAGGAAAGCCGCAAGAACGGAGACCGAATCGAACTTCTCCTTCATCCTGAAAACGGTGTCAAGATACGTGGCTATATGATCCATCAGACCGTATTTTTGCAACTGAGCGAACTTGTCGCCCCCCTCTGAATCATCCTTCAGAAGCACCGTCAGGATATCCTCCATCAATGGGAGGCCACCCGTCACCACCACCGTCATCAGGAGGGCAAGTCTTGCTTCGGTGAGCTTCTCCTCCTCCTTTTTCAGAAGTGTTTCCAGCTTCCGCCGTCTCGCCTCACTGTTGAAGAACTGCATACGTGCCTCAACGAACGGACGGAATCCCTCCGGCAACCCGAGTTCCTGCATCCAGAGAGCGACCCTCTCCGCGCTGAACTCATGACCGGCGATCAACACATCAAGCAGCCAGTTCTCCTGCGGCTCCGGTTTGTGCCCATTGGAGTAAAGCAGGAACTTCCGTTCTTTTTCGGTGTATATCCTCGTCTTTATCCCGAACTCGTTCCGTGCTATCCGGATGAGTTCCACCCCCTCGGGTAAAAGCTCTTCAACGGTCTCACCGAATTCGTTGCTCCGGTCATACCAGATCACGAGGCGTTTCTTTTCAAATACTTTTGTCAGCTGTTCTTTTAGTTGCATGGCATTTTGGTTTTAAATTTTTAACCGCAGAGATCGCGAAGATCGCAAAGCGGTTCATTTGATTGCTATAAACATAAGAATTTTGGAATAAAATCCAGAAATCATATAAGAATTTTGGAATTGGGCGTTAATGACTCTCCTCTTTCTGCACTATACAGTAATAAGGTATTTCCAAGGATGCCCTCTTTTCTGAGCCGGTTGCTTCGTTCTTCAACCCCTTTTTTGTCAACCAGATCAACCTTTCTGCCGAACAATGCCTCTAACTCTTCTCGAAACTGCTGAAATTTGTAGAGTGTGATCCTGGCATCAGGAAGAAATTCTACCAAAATGTCGATGTCGCTCTGCGCATTGAAATCGTTTCGCAGTACCGAACCGAATGCCCGGATCTGAGAGACATTGTATTGCTTACAGATCATGGCCAATCTTTCAGTGTCGATCTCCACTCTGATCTTGCTTGTTAACATTGCTGATATTATCATACAAATTTTATGTTATCATATTTATTTATAATGGGTTAACACCCCTACCGACATGGCACCCCTACGGGGAGCCTGGCATATTTTGTTTAATTCTGTTCTACCGACATACACCCCCTGCGGGGATGATCCAACAACTACCACTCAAATCCCTCCATCATTTCATCAAGGGCGATCTGGACCCGTTCATCGGGGTCGTCTTTTAACGCCGCGTAGATCGAAAATCTATCAACGGTTCCTTCCGTAGCAAACAGTCCCGGATCATATTTCCATATCTCCAGCTTTAACTCCGAGTCTTCAGGAAAATCAACGAAACGGTAAAGGTTTGATTTACGCATTCTTTCCAGTTCCGACTTCGAGCATGCACAGGTCATTTTTTCATCGTCTGCCAGCATGCTGTATTTCGAAAGGGCTGTTATTCCCGATAAATACAATCCACCTTTGCCGGCATTAACAGAGGGAGTGAAATATTCAACAGACTCAACAGGGTTCCGGAGATACTTTTTCCCTTTCTCCCAGACCGTCTTTTTGTCCTCCATCAACCTCGCGACCCGCACGCGGCCCTTGTTGAATCTCTCCACAAGTTTCATCTGCTCAAGTTCATCCAATGCCCGTGATATGCTCATGGAAGTATACCCCAATTTCTGTGCGATCACACCTGTTAAAAAATCTCGCGTGGTGCCATGCATCATGCACAAGAATGTCAGGTGCGCGACAGGTGTGAACCTCTCTTTTTCAGGCTGAATGCTCTGACCCCGATTGCTGATGTGGATCAAAAACTCAGGAAGATATGCCTGCTTTCCGGGTACTATGAACTGCACCCGGTAAGCGATCAATCGCTGCAATTCGATGTTCATCAGAGCATTGGTGCAATAGATCACCGGTTTGTTCATTTTTTTACTGATCGCGTCAAGCGAGCTCTTTATCTCAAATGGGGTTAACCGGGTTCCCCGTTTGTCAAAAGCGAAAATGACTTTTCTGTTGAACAGTTCTCCATCCACGAGCTCAAATCTGTGGGTCAGATAGAGGGGAAGGGCATTATAACCCTCTCCCCCATTGAATGCGGGTTGAATACCGAACATCTGAACCAGATAATCACCGGTTGCGGTCTGCATCTGCAGTGTTGAATCTCAAATTAGGTAACATTATTTTTGTATATATAACATTTTAAATGTTATCATACAAATTTTATGTTATAATATTTATTTATAATGGGTTAACACCCCTACCGACATGGCACCCCTGCGGGGAGCCTGGCATATTTTGTTTAATTCTGTTCTACCGATATACACCCCTTGCGGGGAGCCCGGCATATTTTGTTTAATTCTGTTCTACCGACATACACCCCCTGCGGGGATGTTTCACCCGCCCGGGCGGGTTCGAATTTTGTCCTGATATCGCATTTTTCACCACCCCTACCCATGTACGATCCCTACCCATGTATGATCCCTACCCATGTACGATCCCTGACGGGATCAGTTTACCCCTTGGGGGCAGTCGAGTTAATCCGTGTCAAATCCCCCAAAGGGGCGAGCGTGATAAATCCGTTAAATCCCCCAAAGGGGCGAGCGTGATAAATCCGTGGAATCTGTGTAACTTTTCCACTTAACATTTCACCCGTCGCAGGCGGACCACACTATTTTCCTTCCTCAAGCAGGAACTCATCATAATTCATCCGGTGAACAACCCTCTCTGAAAGAACCTTGTAATTCTTCAGAAAAGTGGATGGGAATTTGTACCCTGCTTTCTTACTCCATTTGAATTCAAAAGCGTGCACACCGTCGAAATATTCTTCCACATAATCGATCTCCTGTTGCTGAAATGTGCGCCAAAAGAATGTGCGTGCCATGCTCTCATTATATGTCAGGAGTTTTCTCCTCTCCGAGATGAGATAATTCTCCCAGAGGGCACCGATATCCGTTCTTGTTCCAAAATCATTCAGATTACCGGTTAGAGCATTTCGTATTCCATTATCATGGAAATAGTACTTCTTCCCTTTCTTGATCTCATTTCTTTCATTCCTGCTCAACGCGGGAAGTCTAAAGATAATAAAAGCCCGTTCGAGGATATTAAGATACTTTTCCACTGTTTTGTTATCCGTTCCCGTAAGTTGCGCGAGTTCTGACGTGCTAACTTCGCTTCCAACCTGAAAAGCAAGTGCCCGCACGAGAGAATCTATCAAAGTTGGATACCTGAGCCCGTCGATCTCAAACACATCCTTGAACAGGTAGCTTCCGGTAAGATCTTTAATTGTTTTTACCGACAATTCCGGTTTTGCCACCACTTCAGGGTAACCTCCAAAGACCAACCGCCTTTCAAGTTCTCCTCTTTCAGCGAGCAGGTGAGTGTGAGACCTCAGTTCCGCAAAGCTTAAAGGAAAGAGGTGAAACTCGAATTTCCTGCCAGTCAGCGATTCAGAAGTCCGGTTCATTAATTCAAAAGAAGAGGAACCGGTCGCGATCACCTGCACTTCGGGAATGCGGTCTGTATAGATCTTTATGATCGTACCGATATCCCGGATCATTTGGGCCTCATCGATCACAAGTATATCATATCCTGCGGTTATTCCGGCGAGCCTCTCCTTGGTGTCGGCCGTCAGCATGTTTCTTGTCGCGCGGTCGTCACCGTTGAGGAAGAGGGTTTTCTTCCCCGTCTGCTCAATAATTCTGTTAACAAGTGTTGTTTTACCGGTCTGCCTGGCTCCAAAGATCAGAATTGCCTTCCCCTTGAACAGATAGCCGGGGATCACATCTTCAAGATATCTCTTTATCACTGTCGTTCCTGAATTTTTTGTTTCTCAACAGGAAACCTAAGATTTTTGGAATGAATTCCAAAAATTATATAAGAATTTTGGAATTAAATCCAAATATTATATAAGAATTTTGGAATTGGCCGTTTCCTACCGACATGGCACCCCTGCGGGGAGCCTGGAATATTTTGTTTAATTCTGTTCTACCGACATGGCACCCCTACGGGGAGCCTGGCATATTTTGTTTAATTCTGTTCTACCGACATACAACCCCTGCGGGGATGTTTCACCCGCCCG
>RHKR01000620.1 GCA_008363265.1 Chlorobiota bacterium | reverse complement strand
GTGCGGAAGACACAACTCGGCAACAACAACGCCTACTGCCACGACAATGCAATGAACTGGTTCGACTGGTCACTCCTCCACAAGCATCACGATATTCACCACTTCGCAAAGAAACTGATCCATTTCACCCAATCACACCACATCTTCTCATGGTGTTCCCCCTGGATGAACGGGGGTAACTTTGGCGAGTCGATAATGGACCTTCACGGGATCGAGCCCTTCAAACCGGATCTCAGCGATCACTCACTCAGCATTGCTTACACTTTGAAGGATTTCTGGAACAATTCATACTACCATTTCATCATCAACAGCTATTGGGCGCCGCTCGATTTTATGCTGCCTCATTATGCCAATATGGAGAGATGGGAAGTGGTGGTTGATACCGCTGAGGAGAGCCCGAAGGATTTTCATCAGCCGGGGTCAGGTGTTTATGTAGAGGGAGTCAGATATCTTGCCCGGGAAAGAAGTTTCGTGATTCTTCATTCAGCAATGAAATAGAATATCACAAAACCCCTTTCCACGGGGTAAAGGTTTAGAAGTTCATCGAGTCGAATGTGAGGTTCACGCCGATCTGCGCGAAGAGCATGTCGGTTTTCGATCTTCTCGTATTGTATTTTACCGTACCGTTGGTCGTGTTTACAACCACGTCACCTTCGGCGAGGTACTGGGCTGTTGAGCCGAAAAGATATCTCGCCTTTATATCAATCATAACATTCGTACCCATCTCATTATAAACAGAGAACATTATCCCCGCGCCGCCGCCGTAGCTGAATGCCCAGTCGCTGAAATTCTCATCCGAAGCAACATCCAGATTGTTGGAAGCACTGCGGCTGTTCACCGAGGTCTGGGTCCAGATATATTTACCACCCGCCATCAGATCAAGATAAGGTTTGAAGAGGGGGCTTGGTGGGGCTATTCTGATCACAGCGTGTCCGGCAACGAAGTTGTTCTGTCTGTTCACATCCACTGTAAGGTCGGGGATGGTGTAGCTCCAGGGGGCTCTTCTGGTTTCATCGCCATAGTTCATGAAGATCAGGTTAAAACCCCAGTTAACCGGTGAACCGGCAACGGTCGGGAGGAGTAGTTCGCCGCCTATGCCGAGGCCTGTGCGGGAGACGTTATCTTTGAATTCACCCTGCGGGAATCCGAGGGCGAAGTTGATCCCGAGATTCTGGGCGAATGATGAAATTGTCATAACTGAAACAAAGATCAAAGTAAGAATTGAGGTCTTTTTTATCATAGCTGATCCATAATTAGTATTAAATTAAAAAGCGAATATAATAAATTGAAAGGGTAGTTTTCAGAATTTGTGATGGTTTCATGGGAAAAATAGTTTTAGAGTCAATATTGAGACTCGCGGTTGTGTTGATCGCGGTATTTTTTATACGAACGGCGATGCCCGATGATAAATTTTGGCTGATCCTTACACTCTTCGCGGTCACCGGTGGAGTGATCCTCCCCGCGGTTTACTCATACCGTTCATTCTACCTTGAGAACAAGGAGGTGATCG
>RHKR01000089.1 GCA_008363265.1 Chlorobiota bacterium | reverse complement strand
TCAGGGTTTTTGCGAACTCGGCATAGTCCTGATAAGGTATCAGAGCATCGATGAAAGTGTTGATCCTGCCGACGAACTCTACAGAGGAGAGGAAATTTCCCAGAATGAAGAACATGATCAGTGTGATCGGAATGATACAGAGGAAAAGGGAGAATGATAACGCGCCCGAGAACAAAAAGATGTGGTGCTCATCGAACCGCTCAATGAACCTGAGAATCCAGATACAGTAGATCCTGTAGATCTTGTCAGTAATTACATACGCCTTCCGGCTCCTGAACATTTCAGGACCGAAGACGAACTCACCATCGATCAGCTTTCCAAGCGTTGTAAAAAGCGGACTGAGGGTTTTACGCCATAATTTCCGGAATAGTATCATAATATTTCTTTTTCAGTTCTGTCAGGTCGAAAACGAGATCATTCACTATGAGGGCATCTCCGCCGGTGGTACCGATCACAACTACAGGCACTCCATGTTTCGCGGCGATCGACTCAAATTTCTCCCTCTCGCCTCCCGGTATCGAAAAGATGATCCTCCCTTGGGTTTCAGAAAAGAGTGCAAAGTCACCTCTCGACCCAGCAATCTGAACTTCAGCTCCCAATGGATCACCGTCAACAGTGATACAACTTTCAATCAAGGCAGTGATCAAGCCACCCTCCGAGATATCATGGGCGGAGTTAACAATCCCTTCTCTGATGGCTTCAAGGGTGAGAGCGTGAAGTTTTTTCTCTTTTTCGAGGTCGCACCGGGGTGGGAGCCCGGCAACAACCCCGTGGATCACTTTCAGATACTCGGAGCCCCCGGTCTCCTCCAGATCCTCTCCGGCAACCACGATCAGGTCACCTTCATTTCTGAACGACATTCCTGTGATGTGCGCCTGATCCTCGATCAAACCGAGCATTCCGATAACCGGCGTCGGGTATACAGCAGATGTGGGTGCCTCATTGTAGAACGAAACGTTTCCACCCGTCACAGGTGTATCGAAGTGTCTGCAGGCCTCACCCATTCCCCCAACCGCCTCTTTGAACTGCCAGTATATCTCGGGTTTGTACGGATTTCCGAAATTGAGGCAGTTTGTGATCGCCAGTGGAACAGCTCCTGTACAGACAACATTCCTCGCTGCTTCGGCTACAGCAGATTTCCCGCCTTCACGCGGGTCAAGGTAGACATATCTCGAATTACAGTCGGTCTTCACTGAGATGGCCTTGTTCGTCTCTTTGATTCTGATGACGGCAGCATCTGCTGCACCGGGTCCGGCCACCGTATTGGTTCTGACCATGCTGTCATACTGCCTGAATACCCATTTTTTGGAGGCAATATTTGGTGATGAGATTACTTTAAGCACGGCATCCTTCAGATCGGCAGGTACCGGAAGAAGATTCTGATCAAATTTCGCTGTTTCATCGAGATATCCAGGGCGTTTGGTCTCCCTTTCATACTGTGGAGCGCCGCCACCGAGAACCAGATCGTAGGGATCGAGTGAGGCTTTTTCTTCACCGAGATATTTAACCCTGACAAGTCGTTCTTTCGTCACGTGACCGATCGTCTCACAATGAAGGTCCCATTTGGCAAAGACCTCTTTTACCTCTTTTTCAAATTCTTTTTTGGCAACCACGAGCATCCTCTCCTGACTTTCAGAGAGCATTATCTCATAAGCTGTCATCCCGGTTTCACGGAGCGGCACTTTCGTAAGATCGATATCCATTCCGTGGTTCCCTTTCGCGCTCATCTCTGTGGTTGAGCACGATATTCCGGCTGCACCCATGTCCTGTATGCCGACAATATATCCCATTCGTATTACTTCAAGGGTTGCTTCGAGGAGCAGTTTCTCAGTGAACGGATCACCCACCTGAACTGAAGGCCGTTTGGCCTCGCTTTTTTCGGATATCTCTTCAGACGCAAACGTGGCACCGTGGATACCATCCCTCCCCGTAGATGAGCCAACGATGATCACCGGATTCCCCTCCCCTTCAGCTGTTGCCGAAGCAGTTGCTCCGTGTTTCACGATCCCCACGGCCATTGCATTAACCAGGGGATTCCCCTGATAACTTTCGTCAAAATAAACTTCCCCGGCCACTGTCGGAACTCCGAAACAGTTGCCGTAATCGGCTATACCCTCGACCACACCGTTAAAGAGGAACCGGGTTCTCGCATCCTCGAGTGATCCGAACCGGAGGGAGTTAAGTGCAGCGATCGGCCTTGCGCCCATTGTGAAAATATCACGGAGAATGCCGCCAACCCCGGTGGCTGCGCCCTGATAAGGCTCGACCGCGGAGGGATGGTTGTGACTCTCGATCTTGAAAGCGATCGCGTACCCGTCACCGATATCCACAAGACCGGCGTTCTCTTCACCCGCGCCGACCAATAAACGCCCGCCGTCTCTCGGCAGGGGGTACCCTTCCGAGTCTGTTACAGATATCCTCGAATTCCTCCTTGGTCAGTCCGTGCTCAATCGCAAGTTCAAGTGTTACTTCCGGTTCTTTCATCATTTTCTCGTTCGTTAAATTCCGGTGATAGACCTACGCGAGGTAGTCTTCCCAAATTTTATAAAGTTGATAAGTAGCGTAGATATCGCGTCCGCAGTATTCCGCGATCTCTTTAATCCTTCCTTCCTTGTACATGTTCTTCACCTCGGCCCCTGAAACATCTTTCGATTTTGGGGTTTTTATGCCGAAACTGTGACAGTAAAAGTCGAGATTGAACCTTTTGAATGCCCCGTAAAATGAGAGCTGTTCCAGCAGATCGAGGTGTCCTGAACTGTCGAACCTGTTCCCCATCAGTCTCTTCGAAGGTTTTATTCCGAGCATGGCCGATCTCAGCAGAAGGAACGGTACATCAAATCCACGGCCGTTGAATGAGATCAGTTGGTCTGCCCAACTAACCAACCCCCAAAATTTTTTGAGTATCTCCCTCTCAGGCATCCCTTTGAACTGAAAACCGGTCTCTTCCGACTTCCACTCCTCCTCTGTTTCACTTTCGTAGTAAACGTGCCCGGCCTCCTTTTCAACATAGTAGGTTCCTATGACAACAACCTTGGAGGTGAAGGGATAAAGAGCGATCCAGTCTTTCAGTTCTTCCCTTTTTTTCTCCTTGTCTTCTTCGGTCTTCTCTTTATCGGCGTCGCGGAGAAGGTAATCCTGCTGACTCGGTGCCAGGCTATCCCAGGACACACCAACAGTTTCGATATCAAAAACAAGCCGCTTTGTGGGTTTCATTTTTTGACTCCTCGCTCAAACTTTCTCTTTTCGAAGGTTTCCACTTTTTCCACGAATTCATCACTTAGCGGATGTGGCCTGCCGGTTTTCTGATCCACCTGAGTCACTACACCCGAGCCGTCAACCACAACTTCACCGGTGGCAACTTTCACTATAACGTGCTCAAATCCATAAGATGAATTACCAATATATGAAATTCTCGTGTAAACGTTAAGTTCGTCATCGTATCTGGCATGTGTCCGGTAATTTATCTCGTTCCGCACCATGAAGAAATTAAATCCGTCACTGAAAAGCCCTCCCGGAGGTACCATGTCAGCTTCTTTTATGTACTCAAGCCGCGACTGCTCAAAATACGAGACATAAACTGCGTTGTTGCAAACGCCTAGCATATCCACTTCCTGAAATCTGACCCTCAGATTTGTAACGTGATAAAAATTGTGCCCGTTGTATTCAAACATCTTATATCCTGCTTAAAATTTCAATTGCTTTATTAATATCGTTGCGGTTAACATCGAGATGCGTAATGGCCCTTACCGTCCCGATCGGTCCGCCAAGGAACCGGAGCCCGGCCTGTTCAGCTTCGGCCATTACCTGTGCAGGTGTTTTCGAAGTATGACTGAAGATCAGGATGTTGGTCTGGACAGCCTCCGTGTCGATCCGGAACTGCGGCATGTTGGCGATGGCCTCCGCAAGCACTCTCGCGTTTTCATGGTCATCAGCCATTCTTTCAATGTTGTTTTTTAGTGCATAAAGTCCCGCGGCAGCGAGAATTCCGACCTGTCTTGTTCCCCCGCCCCAGGCTTTTCTGAACCTGAATGCCTCCTTGATGAAATCCCTGTTGCCTAATATTACCGATCCTATCGGTGCCCCCAGTCCCTTCGAGAGACAGGCGGAAACCGAATCGAACTGCGATGTGATCACTTTCGGCTCCACTCCAAGTTTCACCGCGGCATTCCAGACCCTCGCGCCATCCAGATGGTAGATCAAACCTTTACTCTTCACACTCTCGCGGAGAAGCTCCAGTTGCTCAACAGAATAGACCCGTCCCATCCTCCTGTTATGCGTATTCTCAATTGCAACCACTTTCGTTCTCGGCATGTAGTATGCCTCGACAGGGCGAATTGCGGGAGTAATGTTCTCAGGAGTTAAAATACCGTCTGGGGTGAAAACGGGGAAAAGCTGCAGTCCGCTCAAGACCGCCGGGGAACCTGATTCATAATAGAAGATATGCGATTCAGCGTCGCAGATCACTTCGTCGTGGGGTTGGGTGTGGGTTTTCAGACAGAGTTGGTTGCCCATTACTCCACTGAAAACAAAAAGTGCCGCCTCGAACCCAAGCAGGTCGGCGGCAAACTCCTGAAATTCGTTGACCGTGGGATCTTCACCAAACACGTCATCCCCCACCTCCGCTTCATACATCACCTTCCTCATCCCTTCGGAAGGTTTCGTTACTGTATCACTTCTAAGATCTATAATTCTCAATTCAGGTTCCAAACTGCTCATTAATCAATCTTCAAAAATATCATTTTTTGGTGAATGAATCAGTGGTGAGTAGTGAGTTAAGAGTGGTGAGGATGGTATTCTATCAGGAGCGAGTGGCGAGTTAGGAGTGGTGAGGATGGTATTCTATCAGTAGCGAGTGGCGAGTTATGAGTGGTGAGGATGGTATTCTATCAGTAGCGAGTGGCGAGTTATGAGTGGTGAGGATGGTATTCTATCAGTAGCGAGTGGCGAGTTATGAGTAATGAGGATGGTATTCTATGAGGTAATGAATATGGCCGTTAAATGATCTGCGTCACTGTTCCGCAAGAAATATCGACCGTTCATCAGAAATTTTTGCATATGGCTTCTTTTCTGTGCTATATTTGCATTGTACAAAGTACACATTTTTGGACAGGTGTATATGACAGTATCCACCTGATTAAACTTTTTGACAATGAGAAGCGTCTAAATTAAATAAAAGGCGACAATTCGAGAATTTTATACATTTGGCACAGTAGTTGTATTGATACTTGTAGATGAGTGAATACAATCAGAAAGAGTTTTAGAATGAAAAGATTTTTGACAATTATGATTTTAGCGGTTACGATGGCTGTTGTGGCCCTCCCCGCGATGATACCTTCAAGCAAGGCGATTGTACAGAAGGGACCGGGTGAAAATCCACGTTCGTTCGTTCTCGAACAGAACTACCCTAACCCGTTTAACCCTGAAACGAACATCAGATACCAGCTCCCGAATTCCGGACAGGTTCGACTCTCCGTCTACAACCTCCTCGGAGTTGAAGTGGCCGTACTGGTTGATGAGTTCCAGTCAGCTGGTACCTACAACATCAGGTTCAATGCAACTGCACTTCAGTCGGGTGTTTATCTTTACAAGATCAAAATGGGCAACACCACTCTTACAAGAAAGATGACTTACCTGAAGTAACAGGTCCCCTCATCCAAAGTTTTTAAGGCTGTCTCGCAAGGGCAGCCTTTTTTTTACAAAGATGTAAAAGACAGGAAAAGATACTCCACGCTATAAACCAATCCTCCGCGGCAGACCCCACACTCTACACTAACCAAAACTGAATCCCCATCTCTTTGATATCATATCAGTAATCGGTAATTTTACATTACCATTATCCCACAATAGGTTACGGAATGAGATCAAAGCTCTTATTAATAATATTCACCGTTTTTTCGATGGCTGCATTGCCACAGAACTTCACCGGGAAGAAATTCGCGCTCGATCCGGGACACGGAAGTCCAAGAGCGGCAACATGCGAACCCGAGACTAAACGGTTTGAAACTTACGTTAATCACATCGTTATGCCCTACCTGAAAGAACTCTTGCAGCGGGACGGGGCAACAGTGTTTTCTACCCGCGGTGACTACGACTCCCTCGGTGCCTGCATGACCCTCAGTGAGAGGGAGGCGGTGGCCAATAACAACAACGTCGATTTTTTCCAGTCGATCCATCACAACGCGTTCAACGGGGCGAGCAATTATTCACTCGTCCTCTTCGAGCAGTTAAACAACACAGTTTGTCCGAACGGCAACCCGCAATGGCCCAACACGGCCGACAGCATGTCGTTCATCATGGCAGCTGAACTCTACGCAGGTCTCTACACCACAACAGGTTACGGACGTGGTGACTACTGCTTCCTCGGATACAACCTCGGTGTACTGAACGATCTGGCAATGCCCGGCGTACTGAGCGAAGGTTCTTTTTTCGATAACCTTCCTGAAGCAGCGCGCCTTGCAAACCTCGCTTACCTAAGAACCGAGGCAGAGGCACTCTATCTATCTTACCTGAAGTTTTTCAAGAAACCCCTCCCCTCCCACGGTTCGCTGGTAGGTATAGTTACCAATCTTGGAACGGGAAGCCCCGTGCGGGGTGTGAGGGTTGTTCTTCCATCAGTGAATAAATCATACACTGTTGACTCGCTTGGTAACGGATTCTACAGAATCGACTCACTGGCGCCGGGCACTTACCCGGTATCGGTGATCTCAAGTATCGACACTGTTAATACCTCTGTAACAATCGAAGCGGGAAGGATCAACAAGAAGAACCTCCTTAGCGGTTCGGCCGATGCTCCCCCGCAACTGAAGCTTCTTTCAGTAACAGGTTCTGAAGGAGCTCTCAATCTGCGTTGGGAACAGCCGGCAGGCCTCCTCGATTCAGTGATGATATACCTCTCCGAGAATGGCTCAGTACCGACCGGAGAACCGTTCAAGATCATCCCGGCCTCGACCACAACCCATACACTTTCCGGTCTGACCCCGAACCAGAGTTTCTATGTAGGTATCAAAGGTAAAAACCTTTTCGGCACCAGCCCGGTGATATCGAAGATGTACGGCGCGCAGACAACTGCCACCGGTGATGCTGTACTTTTGGTCGACGGCTTCAACCGCTACGGCGGATCAGGAAGCTGGCAGCAGCCATGGCACAACTTCACTTCTTACTATGGTGAAGCCCTTTCAGGAATCGGCAGAAGATTCTCTACAGTTTCCAATATGGCGATCACAAGTTCGACCCAGATAAAATCATTTAAATATCTCTTCTGGCTTTTAGGTGATGAATCCACCGTAGATGAGACTTTCACCACAACAGAACAGACCATGGTTAAGGATTATCTCGTTAATGGCGGAAAACTCTTCGTCACCGGTTCGGAAGTGGCATGGGACCTCGACAATCGCGGCACAACAACCGACAAGGAATTTATCAACCAATTCCTTAAAGCGACTTACGTGGCAGATAACCCGACTCCCAACACCCCCTCGGCATCAGGAGTGCCCGGAACGATTTTCGATGGTGTATCCGCAACTTTTGGAGTAACTTACCCTGAAGACTGGCCCGATGTAATAAGCGCGGCTAACGGCAGTATTCCCGTGATGCGCTACAACGCCACACAGAACGCCGGAGTTGCATTCGAAGGGACATTCCCCGGCGGAACAAACCCGGGTAAACTGGTATTCATCGCCTTTACGGTCGAGACAATAGGAGACGCGGCCAAGAGGAAAGAGATAGTTGAGAAGATAATGAACTTCTTCACCGGCACCACATCAGTTGATGATCTCGCGGATGGGATCGTCCCTGCCGACTTCTCAATGAGTGTATACCCGAATCCGTTCAATCCATCAACAAATCTGAGCATCAACCTCCCATCCGAGGGAGTCTACACTATAAGACTTTATGACATCCTCGGTCGCGAACTTCAGGTGATCAATGATGGATTCATGGAGCGTGGCCCGCACAAATTCAGAATTGATATGGATGCATTCCCATCAGGCACATATTTCATTCACGCCTCAGGAGCGGGAATGAACAATGTTCAGAAATTAATGTTGCTCAAGTAATCACGGAAATTGAAATGAAAAAATTCTTGTTTATTACACTTCTTTCTGCATCGCTCCTTCTCGGTCAGGGTATATCAGTTACTTCTGCCCCGGTTCCGCTTGGAGACGGTGATGAAAGATACGCGTTCGGAAAGTTCTCACCTGATGGCAGGTTCGCACTTCTCTCCCACAAAGGTTACGCGAAGATCGAACTGGTTGAAATGGCAACCTCAAAGAGATCGGTAATTATTTCAGATGCTCCGGGTGCCGGATGGGGTATGAGATGGAACAGAAACAGTGACCGGTTCATTTTCAAGGTTAACTCTCCGGCCGGGGAAGGAGCCAAGTCTGTTTCCCTCTACGAGTATGTAGACGGCACCGGCCTGACAAAAGTAGCTGATCTGGATCCGGCGGCAAATAATCTCGCGTTCTATTCCCTTTCCGGGAACGGAATAACCACCGAAGGTGCGGATGGAAGACCCGTGACCTTGAGGAACAGTGAAACTGCCGGGGATGTGAACTATTACATCAGCAACGGCAAACTGAAGATCATCGATCCACAGGGAAAACTTGCTCCCGGTTTGCCTCAAACGATCGAACTGAAGGAGAAGGTTCTCTTCGCCGAGTGGTCGCCATCAGGAAAGCGATTGGCGCTTCACTCCGCCGGAAGCGGTGTTTCAGTTTTCGATCTTGAAAAAGGCACTGAACAGAACTTCCCCGGAACTGAATATCCTTCATGGATAAACGACGACTATCTGACTTTCATGGCAACCGAAGACGATGGCTACACTCTGATCAACAGCGAGATCATGGTCGCAAAGTATGACGGTTCAGAGTCAGAGATCATCACCCGTAATTTCTCCCTTCCGGCAATGTGGCCTTCGGCGGCTCCCGATGGAACTCTGATGTTCACAGGCTCTGATAACCGGATATATGTCACGAAAATCGTTTTTCTGAACAATTAATGAACGGTTTTTCGTAATTTTACATTATATATTTTTGGTAAACATTTCAACTAATCACGAGGCAAAAGAGGTTAATGGGACCAAGGAGAAATTTCAAGACAATCCCTGAGTTGTTCAGGATCCTGGTTGATGAATATGGCAAGGATCAATCGAAAGCCATGCTCAGCTACAAGGTGGACAAAGAGTACGTCAACATAACCTATCAGCAGTTCAAGACCGATGTCGAACTCACTGCTCACGGGCTGCTCTCGCTCGGGATAAAACCCGGCGATAAAGTTATCCTTCTGGCCGAAAACCGCCCGGAGTGGATGATGTTCGATTTCGCGATCCTTGGAATTGGTGCCGTTGACGTTCCTCTATATCCGTCCCTGACACCGGCCGACATCAAATTCATCATCAACAATTCAGAGTCAAAGGCTGTAGTGGTTTCGAACAAACTCCTGCTTTCCAAATTCCTGAAGGTGAAGGATGAATGCCCCGGAGTTGAAAGTATCATCGTGATGAACGAAAAGGATGCCGACAATTCAGTTTCAGGTCTCTATTCCCTCTCCCGTCTGAAACAGATGGGAGAAGAACACAGAAAGTTCAACCCCGGACAATTCGCGGAACTGAACGAAACGGTGAAAGAGTACGACATCTGTACAATCATCTACACATCGGGAACAACAGGCGAGCCAAAAGGTGTGCTTCTGACGCATCACAACATCGTCTCCAACGTCCTTGCGGCTTTGGAGTCGATCCATGTAACACACAATGAGGTTTTTCTCTCCTTCCTCCCTCTTTGCCATATTTTTGAAAGAATGGCAGGATTCTATCTGGCCCTGGCCTCGGGAAGTCATGTCGCGTTTGCCGTTAGTATCGAAACCGTCCCTCAGAACATGGTTGATGTCAAGCCGACATTAATGACCGCCGTTCCCCGTCTCTTCGAGAGGTTCCATGCCAGAGTAATTAAGACCGTTGAAGCGGGTCCCGAGAAGAAACAGAAGATATTCCACTGGGGTGTTGAGATAGGAAAACAGTATGCTGCAGCCAGGAAAAAAGGCAGGGTTCCATTTGCACTGGATCCTCGAAGGTTACGGACTTACTGAATCATCCCCCGTTATCGCGGTTAACCGAGAGGAGGCCTATAAGTTCGGCGCGGTCGGAAAGATAATTCCCGGGGTTCAGGTGAAGATCGCCAAGGAACATCCCGATGACCACGACGGCGAGATCCTCGCCAAGGGTCCGAACATCATGCAGGGATACTACAAACTTCCGGAAGAAACCGCCCTTACCGTGAAGGACGGCTGGCTCCACACCGGTGATATTGGATATATCGATGAAGACGGCTTCCTCTTTATCACTGACAGGAAGAAGAACCTGTTCAAGACCTCGGGCGGCAAGTATGTGGCCCCGACCCCGATCGAAAATCTCTTCCTTTCGAATAAATACATTGAGCAGTTTGTACTGATCGGGGACAAGCGTACTTTTCTTAGCGCGCTGATCGTACCCGATTTCGATAACCTGAAAGACTTCGCGAAGACTAACAACGTTGAATTCGTGGACAACGCCGACCTTGTGAAGAAAAAAGAAGTTATTCAACTCTTCGAGAAAGAGATCGTGCTTATTCAGAAACCTCTTGCCAACTACGAAAAGGTGCGCAAGTTCGCTCTTATGGAAAGGGCTTTTACCATCGAAGACGGTGAAATGACCCCTTCAATGAAGATAAAACGTAAAGTTGTTGAGAAAAAGTACTCCGATGAGATTGAGAGGATGTACGCTTAATAGTGATTAGTGATCAGTGATCAGTGATTAGTTGATCACTATCCGATTTTAAAAACGGAAATAGTATATGAAGTTACTTTATTCTGGCTTACTGCTTTCGTTACTTTTTTTGAAAAGCGCTGCCCCACAGGGTGGCGCTTTTTGGCAAAGATCCGGGGTGGATATTTTCCCCCACATTTCATATTTCGATCAGTATGTGAACTACCGTCACTCCCCTGAACGGTGGGGTGGGTCTTTCACGTTGGATGATGTGCTCTCGGGTGTGAAGGATCATTTCCGTATGCTTAAGGAGGCCGGTTTCACACACACTGTTTCCTCGGCGGATGAATATTCGACCGACCCAAGCATCAATCCCGGACTGAAAATTTTCGACCGCCACATCGACTGGTCCGCATGGGACCCGATGGAAGGGAGCAACCATCCCGGTAAGTATCTCACAGCTCAGGCTCAGGATGGAAACCTGTACCCGTTCAAGGTCGCCGGCAACTTACCGGCTGACCTGGGTCCGGATGGAAATTTTGGATTTGGGAATGCCACTCACAGGTCGGTATGGGTAAATAATCCCAGTCAGTACCTCACCCCGAAATGGGTAACATTACCTCTCACAGGATCTGACAAGAAAATAAATGGCGAATTGGTTAGAGCCGCCGAACCGGGAGACCCGTCAGGTTGGCTTCTTCACGCGAAGATCAACAGAATGCTCTTCACCTCGTATGAACCACTGGTGTTCTTTCTTGAAGCCGCCGGGATCAGGACTTCTCTTCCCGATACAACCACCCTGCTTACGGTGGTAATACGATCTTCAACGGAAAATGAAGTGCGGCTGTCTGACGGATCTGTAACTTACCGTCCAATAACAGATGTAAGCTTTACTGTCCGCGCCGGAGATATCAAAGGAACCGGTTTTAAAAACCTCAAGTTTGAAGATATCGCTCTCGATTTTTCAAGGGCTCGCATACAGGAGAACCAGATCGAGGTGGGTATATATTACCATGGAAAGGCCCCTGTGGCGATCCGTTCATTTTATTTTGCGGGAAAGAACTGGCTTGAACTCACGGGAAATAAAGCAACCCAAATAGAGCTGATCCGGACAATAACCGCCAAGCTCGAAAAATACAAGGATCATCCCCTCTTCGAAGCGTTCTACTGCGATGAGCCGTATCTGCTCTCAGCCGCCACACGCAAACTTTATACTGAGATCATCAGATCAATTAAGCCAAAAGCTCCCAACCGCTCACCTGAACTTAGCGCCGTAACAGGTGGATTCTGGTTATGGCATCTTATGTTCGACCGGAAGTATTCTTCGGTAAAGGAGAACTCAAAAGAATTTTACAGGAACTTCCTCCTCTTCGACTACTACCCGTTGAAATGGACGGTTAAACGGGGATGGCAGGATCAGAGCGATCTTCAGCGCGCCCTGAACAACATGATCGAATTCAAAGGTGAGAGGCTCCTCCCGTTCGACGGTAAAGAGGATCAGTACCAGTTCATTGGCTACCTTCAGACCATCATGGCCGCGCAGAACATGACTCCCGCTGACATCACCGATGATATCCCGCTCTTTCAGACCATACAGGTGTCGGGAGCCCGGCAGATCAAGAGAACGGGAAATACTTATACCTACAACGAGAACCCGATGAATTTCCGGGTTCCGACGCGTCACGAGATATTCGCAATGTGCAATCTGGCTCTGGCATACGGCGCAAAAGGATTGATGTATTATATGGTCCCAACCAGAATTGATCCCATCCCCACGGCGGGTGAAACGGGCTACAACTTTGCCACATACGGTATTTTCGATGATGCTTCAAACATCTATGATGAAAACGACCCTAAAGTCTCGCGGCAGCGCGCTGGTGCCCCGCAAGTACCGAACAGGAGATACTACGCGATTCAGGAGTATATCCACGATCTCGAAAAATTTGATAAAAAGATACTCAAGCTTCACTGGGTTAACGCCTACTCCGCTGACCGGGCTTCGCACCGCGTAAGTGACAGGGATCTGTGGATCAGGAGCGTGAGCACGACCGACGGAGACGGGATCGCTGACGCCGTTCCGTACGTTGAAGTGGGTCTGTTCCGGCAGCTCAATGCTTCAAGAGACGGCATTGCACCAGATTCCGTCTGGCTTTTTGTCGTTAACAGGTTGTGCGATCTCAGCGGTGAAAATTCATCGGAGGGAAACAGGACGGTCACGATCTCACTCAATAACGGTTTCGCGGGCGGATTCGACAAGTATGACTTGATCGACCACACTTCCGGAACCGGACAGCTGATCAGCTCCAATAATGGTGATAATAAAAACGATCCCTTCCGGTTCAGCATCGACATCAACTCAGGCAGGGCCGCACTTATTCTGCTGAAAAGAAAGTAAAACTCCAATGACAAGAAAAGATTACTGGATAACGAAACTCAACCTCCTTCCCCATCCGGAAGGCGGTTTTTACCGTGAATCATACAGATCAACTGATTCAATTGAAGAAACAGCACTTCCCGCCCGCTATAAAGGTCCCAGGGCGTTAGGCACTCACATCTACTTCATGCTTGTAAAGGGAAATTTCTCCGCGTTTCACAAGGTTGCTTCCGATGAAACATGGCATTTCTACGACGGCTCCCCGGTACTTCTCCATCTGTTGAAAAAGAAGGAAGGGGTTGTCACCGTTGAACTCGGTATCGAAGGTGATTCGGAGCCGCAGTTCACTGTGCCGGCAGATACGTGGATGGCAGCTGAAGTGAAAGATGAAGGTGATTTCTCGCTTGTGGGATGTTCGGTTGCTCCCGGATTTGATTTCAGTGATTTTACGATGGCCGTACGGGATACCCTCTATAGTGAATTCCCCCTCGAAATAGTGAAAAGGCTCTGCAGGGAATAAAAAAAGCCGTCCGCGAAATGGGACGGCTTCCGTAATAATTGGCCTTCTTTTTTAGTGGTGCTTCAGTCTATGCACCAGATCAAGTTCGATATGTTCCTCGGTAAAGAAAGCTTCACCGTAACTTTTACCGATCCTGAAACCGTATACTTTTGCCCGCGACTCAATAAATTCCATGAAGTCCTGCTTGCTGATAAAGGTCTCGGGTTCCTTGTTCTTCGGATCAAAAAACTGACTTCCGAAC
>RHKR01000619.1 GCA_008363265.1 Chlorobiota bacterium | reverse complement strand
GATATTAACTTTTGCTGATCGAAAGAACCGCCGTTGAACCGCTCGTGAGAGAAAACCTTTCCCAACTGCCCTTCATGCCTGAGGCGATAAAGCTAGCGGATGAAAGAGGGGAGCGGGTTTACGTGGTCGGCGGATACATCAGGGACCTTGTGCTCGGGGTGGGAAAGAAGGATATTGACATTCTCGTTGTCGGCGACGGTACAGCATTTGCCGAAGAACTTGGAAAGCGGCTCTGTGTTGAAGATGTGCTCGTTTACGGAAATTTCGGAACGGCCAATTTCAGGTATGGGGACTTCGACATTGAATTCGTTGCCGCCCGGAAAGAGAGTTACAACCGCGAAAGCCGCAATCCCGAAGTAGTGCCCTCCACGTTCGAGGATGATATCTCGAGGCGGGATTTCACCGTGAACGCGATCGCTGCATCTGTGAACAGCGACAATTTTGGCGAAATATTCGATTTGTACAATGGTCTTGACGACATCAACGCGGGTGTGATTCGTACTCCGCTCGAACCGGACACCACATTTGACGACGATCCCCTCAGGATAATGCGGGCGATCAGGTTTGCTTCAAGGTTCGGGTTCACAATCGAACCCGGTACCTACAGTGCAATTACTGGGATGGCACCACGGCTGACCATCGTCTCCCGCGAGAGGATCACTGATGAGTTTTTGAAGATACTCGCTTCCGACCGCCCGGGTATGGGTCTTCGCCTGATGTATGAAACGGGCGTGATGAAAGAGATATTCCCCGAGGTTCACAACCTTGGCGGGGTTGAGCAGGTGAATGAATACCACCACAAGGATGTGTTCTATCACACCTGTGAGGTGGTTGATAACATCTCCCGCGCGACAAACGATGTCTGGTTGCGTTTTGCGGCTCTTGTTCACGATATTGCGAAACCGCCAACAAAGCGGTTCGTTGAGGGAACAGGCTGGACCTTCCATGGTCACGAAGAGCTTGGCGCGAAAATGATGAAAGGGATATTCCAGAGGATGAAATTTCCCTTCGCGAAGATCGGGTACGTGAAAAAACTCGTAAGGCTCCACCTCAGACCGGTGGCACTTTCAAAAGAAGAGGTTACTGACGCGGCGATCCGAAGGCTAATTGTTGAAGCGGGCGAGGACCTTGATGACCTTATTACTCTTTGCAGGGCTGATATCACCAGCAAGAACGAGAACAAGGTACGCCACATCCTGAAAAATTATGAGAAGGTAATGGCCCGCGTGCTCGAAGTCAGGGAGAAGGATGCTCTCAGGGCTTTCCAGTCACCTGTTAGAGGTGATGAGATAATGGATGCCTTTGGTCTTAAGCCGGGGAAGCAGGTCGGTATAATAAAAACTGCGATCGAAGAGGCCATTCTCGAAGGTGTGATCCCCAACGAGTATGATGCCGCATGGAAGTACATGATGGAAGTGGCTCCTGCACTTCTTGAACAAGGAAACAATGGGTAAAAATACGGTTTTGTTCCACCGTTCATAAATCAATATCGCCGTTTATAAACTAATTTTTTATCTGTAATC
>RHKR01000618.1 GCA_008363265.1 Chlorobiota bacterium | reverse complement strand
GAGATAGTTGATGAGGTGCCTTTCGAGGATGTGCTGCTGCTGGTAACTTACTTTCCAAAGCTGGTCGCCGGGCCACTCGTTAATAACTCCAGGTTTCTTTCCGGTATCGGAACAGCGCTCTCTGTCGAGAGGATAGATGCTTCGAGGGCATTTTATTTCATTTTAAGGGGTTTGTTCAAGAAAGTTGTCCTTGCAAATTATCTCGCGGTCAGGATCGTAGACCCGTTCTTTAATTCTCCAGCCGGATTTTCTTCGTTCGATGCTGTTGTTGCAGTATTTGCCTTCACACTACAGTTCTACTGGAACCTTAGCGGACTGTTTGACACAGGTCGTGGAGTTTCTCTTCTTCTCGGTTTTGAGCTTGACTCAAATTACGAACGTCCCTTTACCGCCGGAAGTTTCAAAGGGGTTATTAAGAGTTTTAACAGCACATATACAGGCTGGCTAAAAAAATATGTAGCCTCACCGCTCCGTTCATGGGCAGGTGAAAGGGAGTGGATTTTGTTGGCCTTCCCGGCATTTCTGGGCGGTTTGTGGTACGGTTCCGGATTCAACGCCCTGCTTCTCGGAGCGATCGCAGCCGCGGTTCTGTTGATAGAGAAGAAGCTGATATCCTCGCCACTCTCTACTGAGAACTCGCCACTCTCCTCGCCACTCACTACTCGATACTCACCACTGAAAAAAGTACTTGCAGTGATCTACACGATCTCCGTCGTATCATTTACTCTGGTGTTTCTCCGGGCGGGGAGTGTACCTGAGGCATTCGGGGTTTTCGGGGCATTGTTCAGTTTCAGCAGTTCAGCCATTCAGACAGATGCTCTGCTATTGACCGTGGTGCTTTGGGGATTCGCGGTTCAGTTCATTCCGCACGGCTGGAGCAGCGTATGGGTCGAAAGGCTATCATGGCTGCATCCGCTCACTCAGGCTGTTGTGATAGGATTCATTGTGGTTCTCATCAGCAGTCTTGGCACGGGCAATTTTCCGAACCTTCTTCATTTTGCTTTTTAAGGCCGGAACATGAAAAAAGCCAGAGAGTACAGACCCGGTACGATAGTGAACATGATGATGGTGGTAGCCGTCTTCCTTTTCTTCTTCAATTCGAACAACATGATGAAGTGGATCCGGAGCATGGGTGATCACACCGGGATAAAAGCGACGCTTCTTGAAATTTATGAGCCTGTATACGCGGTCTGCACATTTGTACCTTACACGAGACTCGGGCACGAAATTGGTGAGGGATACCGGGAATTCGCGGGTCTCGGTTACCGGGAGATTTTTGACGGTGATCCTTCCAGGGGACTATCCCCGGATGATTACCCTTGGCTCAAGGCGATGCTGGCCAAGCCGGATAAAGTGCTTGCCGCCAGCGTTGACTCGCAGACAACACTTCCCAAAGAGGAAGAGATCAGTTTTGCACCGGGTACTGTGCTTCAGATATTGCTTATCGGTGATTCGATGCTCAATGTCGGTCTGGGAGATGTCCTGAAGAAAAGATTCAAAGAGCTTGGAGATGTTGAAGTCACGTATTTC
>RHKR01000617.1 GCA_008363265.1 Chlorobiota bacterium | reverse complement strand
ACGATTAAGGCTTTTTTCCATCTTAAACTTTTAATTTGTTTCAGCAAGATAAATTAATCACTCTGTATAAAAAAGCAAAAAGCGGTTAAATTGGTTTCAATTCAACCGCTTGCTTCGTTAAAAGAGTAAATTGTTAGGTGTCCTCGGATAGGGGATCACGTCGCGTATGTTTTTCATACCTGTCAGATACATAACAGCCCTTTCGAGACCGAGGCCGAAACCGGCGTGGGGGAATGAACCGAACTTTCTGATATCCTGATACCACTCATATTCTTCGGGGATGATTCCCACTGTCAGCATTTTCTGGTGGAGGACATCATAATTCTCTTCCCTCTGGCTTCCGCCGATTATTTCACCAACACCTGGAACGAGGAGATCCATGGCACGAACGGTTTTATTATCGCTGTTAAGCTTCATATAGAAGGCTTTTATGTCTTTTGGGTAGTTGATAACGAAAACCGGTTTTTTGAAGATTGCTTCAGTCAAATAACGCTCATGCTCGGTCTGAAGGTTTTCGCCCCATTCGACCGGATACTCGAACTGTTGTTTTGATTTCTTCAGATATTCGATAGCTTCAGTATAAGTGATTGTCGCGAAATCTGAGTTTACAACATTATCCAGTCTGGCCAGAAGTTCGTTATCCACGAATTTATTGAAGAAATCGAGTTCATCAGGTGCAAGCGTCATAACATCATTGAGTATATACTTCATCATATCCTGCGCGAGTGCCATATCGTCCTCGAGCCCTGCAAAGGCAATTTCAGGTTCGATCATCCAAAATTCATTGGCGTGCCTGGCTGTATTGGAGTTCTCTGCGCGGAATGTAGGCCCGAAAGTATAAACATTGCGGAAAGCAAAACAAAATGCCTCGACCGCGAGCTGACCGGAAACGGTTAAAAATGAGGGTTTACCAAAGAGCTCTTGTGAGTAGTCGATCGCGCCTGATTCTGTCTTGGGTAAATTGTTGAGATCGAGAGTGGTTACTCTGAACATCTCGCCGGCACCCTCGGCGTCGGTGCTGGTAACAATCGGTGTATGCACATAGACAAATCCACGATCCTGGAAGAATTTATGAATCGCGTGTGAAACGATCGAACGGACTCTGAAAGTTGCCATGTAAGTATTCGTCCGCGGCCTCAAATGGGCTATCGTGCGGAGGAACTCAAACGAATGTCTTTTTTTCTGGATAGGGTTATCAAGAGAAGCAAATCCGACAATATTGATTTCGCTGGCTTTAAGTTCAAAAGGTTGCTTTTCTCCAACGGAACGGATCCATTCACCTTTGATCTCCAGAGACGAACCGATCGATACTTTCTCAATCTCTTCGAAATTGCAGAGTGTGTCTTCAAAGACAACTTGCAGGTTTTTAAAGCAGGTACCGTCATTCAATTCGATGAAGCCAAAGTTCTTTGAGGAGCGGGAGGTTCTGACCCACCCGGTCACATGAAGCTTTTCTCCTTCAAATTCCTCTCCGCGAGCGAGAAGTTCCTTAACAGATACAGATCTATAAGACATAATCATCCGAAAATAATTTAATGAAAATCCGGAAGCCATCGCTGATACTTCCGAATATCCTTTTTCAAAGCCGGGCATAAGGTTATTTTTGCTGTCAAATTATCAAGGAAAAATTGAAAGAATGAAAGTACTTTTCGTTTGTCTCGGGAACATATGCAGATCACCGGCCGGTGAAGGCGTGTTCAGAAAAAAGGTGCAGGAGGCCGGGCTGCAGGATATTATAGAGATCGATTCGGCAGGTACAGCCGGTTACCATATTGGTGAAAGAGCAGATCAAAGGATGATAACACATTGCCGGGAAAGGGGTTACGACATCACTCCTCATAGAGCAAGACAGCTCTCAAAAGCCGATCTTAAAGAATATGACCTTTTACTCGCGATGGACAAATCTAACTACAGAAACATCGTTTCGCTGGATCCGGCGGGTGAGTACAGACACAAAGTTAAAATGATGACTGATTTCGTGTCTTCTAAAGATGTGTCGGAAGTACCCGATCCTTATTACGATGGTCCTGAGGCGTTCCATTTCGTTATTGATCTGTTGGAAGAGGGTTGCGATAATCTGCTGAATGAGATTTTCAGTGGGAAATAGTCTACGAGAAGATATCTTCGCGCTGACCGGAGAGGAAATTGCCGCGTATGAACCTGCCGGAGGGGGATGCATATCGCGAAGCGACTGCCTGAACTGGTTGACGACTCGGCAGTAAGACCTTCACTTCTTCACGGTGATTTCTGGTCGGGGAATTTTATGGTCGCATCTGATGGCGAGGCTGTCCTTATGGATCCGGCGGTCTATTATGGTGACCGAGATACTGAC
>RHKR01000088.1 GCA_008363265.1 Chlorobiota bacterium | reverse complement strand
CGGCGTTTGCACCAGGGCGCTGGCGTCAAACGGGTCTTTGCCCAAATCCACATGAAATTTTTTGAGATCGATGATCGTGCGGTCGGGATCGCCGCCGGGGCATGGCTGCTTTACATTGCCGGCGCTGCAATGGCATTGATCCTTACCATGATCAAGGTTCCCGCGCTGGCATTCGCTCTTGGAATGTACATTCCGCTCGAACTCAACACCCCGATCCTAATCGGCGGTATCCTTGCCCACATCGTTTCAACCCGCAGCAAGGATGAAAACCTTAACAACGCCCGCCGCGAACGCGGAACACTCATCGCTTCAGGCTTCATCGCCGGTGGCGCATTGATGGGAGTTATCAGCGCTGTAATGAAATACTTCGAGATCGATCTCATGGCCACCCACTGGGTCGAGACCAATGGTGCCATGTTCATCGGCCTCTTCATGTTCGTTCTTCTTTGCGCATACGTGATCTGGGATGCCCTGAAAGCAAAAGCCGAAGATTAAAGTACGATCTTAACTGTTTTGAAGCTGCCTCCGGAACAGGGGGCAGCTTTTTTTATTTCTATAATATGAAATGTTGTGTATATTTGCAGTCAGACTGCAAATATACACGAAAAAGTGATTAAAGTTATGAATAGTTACATATCCCGTGAGGCAGAAGCCACACTTCTAAAATATCTGAAGATATTCCCGGTTGTTGGAATCACCGGTCCCAGACAGTCGGGTAAATCGACACTATTGAGGACATTGTTGAAGGATGAGTATCAGTATGTCTCCTTTGACAGTCCAACGGTTGTTGCTGAATTCCGTGATGACCCGGAAAGATTCATGCGGATCTACAGCGACCGGGTGATCTTTGATGAGGCACAGAAGGTTCCGGAAATTTTCAATTATGTAAAGTTGGCTGTTGATAACGACCGGGATAACTACGGAAAATTTATACTGTCAGGCTCATCGCAGTTCACACTGATGAAACAGATTTCGGAATCCCTCGCCGGCCGGATAGGGCTTCTTTCACTTCTTCCGCTTCAGTTTGATGAAATCCCTGATGGACTGCAGGAAAGATCGATTTTCAACGGCGGATACCCTGAGCTGGTTAAAAGAGACTTTGAATTCAGTAACGAGTGGTATCAGGGTTATATCGATACATATCTCGAGAAAGATCTCAGATCGATCAGTGACATTGGAAACATCCGCGACTTTTTCAGGTTGATCAAGTTGCTCGCTGCCCGGTGTTCGCAGCAATTGAACTATTCTGAACTGGCAAATGAAGTTGGAGTTGCAGTTAACACTGTAAAGCACTGGCTTTCGGTGCTCGAAGCATCATACATAATTTTTATGCTCCCGCCGTTCTATGAGAATCTGGGTAAAAGGATTGTTAAATCATCCAAACTCTATTTCTACGATACAGGACTCGTTTCGTTTCTGACAGGCATAGAGAATCAGCGGCAGTTCGAAAGCAGTGTGCTTTATGGTCCCCTTTTCGAAAACTATATTGTTTCAGAGATAAAGAAGATCATAGAACACCGGAAGTTGTTTTATGATATTTATTACTACAGAACATCAACAGGGGTGGAGGTGGATCTTATCATCGACCAAAAATCGAGTAAAGACCTTGTTGAAATAAAAACCTCGGAAACCTTCAACAGGAAGTTCATCAACTCTCTTGAAGAGCTGAAAACTCCCTCAGATCGTGGATTTCTTTTATACAGAGGTATCTCAAAACCCTCAACCGATGGAATCGAAACAATTAACTACAAAGAGTATTTAGCTGCCAAACTGATAGCTGATCGCTAATCCGCCGCGGCAGACTGATCGCTAATCACTATTTCGTATCTTTGTAATTCAGTTTTTCAAAAAATATTCAGAGAAAATGCGACAGAGCAGATCATTCATCCCGACACTTAAAGAAGTTCCGAACGACGCGGTTGTACCGAGTCATGTATTAATGCTTAGAGGTGGTTACGTAAGAGCCCTCGGCGCGGGAATCTATTCATTCCTTCCACTCGGTTACAGAGTGGTTAAAAAGGTTTGTGAAATTATCCGCCAGGAAATGGACGCCATCGGCGGACAGGAGTTCCACCTTCCGGCCCTTAATCCCCGCGAAATATGGGAAGAAACAGGCCGCGTGCAGGCTTTCGGCGATACCATGTACCACCTGAAGAACCGCGACTATGTTCTTGCTCCCACGCATGAAGAAATTATCACTTTCCACGCCCGCAAGGTTGTAAAATCGTACAAGGACATGCCGCAGACCTGGTATCAGATCCAGACGAAATTCAGAAATGAAGCCAGACCAAGAAGCGGCGTGATCCGCGGCCGTCAGTTCCTGATGAAAGATTCATACTCACTCGACGTGGATGAAGCGGCTCTCGACAAATCATACGAACTCCACGACAAGGCATACAAGAAAATTTTCACCCGCGTTGGTCTGAAGTTCTTCGTTGTCGGTGCATCCAGCGGCGCGATGGGCGGAAGCGGAAGTGAAGAGTTCATGGTTGGCTCCGATGCCGGAGAGGATGTTGTAGCCCATTGTGAGGCGTGTGGATATGCCGCCAATGTTGAAGTGGCCACTTCAGTAATCGAACCGGTAAAGAGGGAGGCTGAATCAAAAGAAGTTTACGAGATCAGCACTCCGAATGTGAAATCGATCGACGAGCTTTGCGCTTTCCTCAACATCAACGAACGTCAGACAGCAAAATCGCGCGTTTACATCGTGGAAGAAAAACCTGTGCTGGTTCTTATGTCGGGTAATGATGAAGTTAACGAAACCAAACTTCAGAAGGCCCTCGGTGCTGATGTAAGACCGGCTCATCCAGATGAACTTAAACTCATCACCGGTGCTGATGCCGGTTCGATCGGACCGATCGGCTTCAAAGGCAAAATTGTTGCAGACAACAGAATTAAAGATTGCAACAACCTCTACTCGGGCGCGAACAGGAACGACTACCACATCGGCGGTATCGACTTCACCCGCGATGTACCCGGATTGGAATATGCCGATCTCAGATCCGCCACATCAGGTGAAGGTTGCCCGAAGTGCGGCGAGCCGCTCGGCGTTTTCACCGCGATCGAACTTGGCCACATTTTCAAACTCGGCACCAAATATTCTGCATCGATGGGTGCTCACTATCTGACAGAATCCGGTGAGGAAAAACCGATCGTGATGGGAAGTTACGGTATCGGTGTTGAGCGCGTGATCGCATGCTCGATCGAACAAAGTCACGATGAGAACGGTATAATATGGCACAAGGCCATCGCGCCTTATCATGTTCACCTTCTCGGACTTAACATGAAGAAAGAACCCGTGATAGAAGCCTCCGAAAACGTTTATCAGGAGCTTCTTTCAGCCGGTATCGAAGTGCTGTTCGACGACAGACCCGATGCGCAGGCAGGCTTCAAGTTCAAGGATGCCGACCTCCTCGGCATGCCCCTGCAGGTTATCGTAGGCGAAAAGAAACTCGCCGAAAACAAGGTTGAAATTAAAGTAAGAAAAACAGGCGAGCGACTCGAAGCTTCGCTTGACGGTCTTGCTTCAACCATAAAAGACCTGCTCGAAAAGATTTGATTCCCGCGGGAAGCAGAAAAGTATTAAAGGATCGAAAGGAGGGCCTCACCGGCTCTCCCTGATTCCATTTCCCTCCTTTGGTTCTTTACTCCTTCCTGTATTCACCCTCAATCAAAGGCGTTAATTTATGAGAAGAGTAAAGTTCACTCTCACGCTGCTGTTCTTTTTCGCCGCCGCGGCGTTTCCTCAACAACTGAAATTTGCATGGTTGACCGACTCACATACCGGTTATGACAAATCAGACTCTGTGCTGCTCAAACAGATAAGCCAGATCAACAGTTCTTCTGACATTGCCTTTGTGATCCACACGGGTGATGTGAGCGAGACCGGTACCTGGGAACAGTTGGAACAGGCGCAGAAACTCCTCTCGAATCTTAAAAGAAAATTCTTTATCATCCCGGGCAACCACGACACCAAGTGGTCGCACATGGGAGGGATGGAATTCGATCAGAATTTCGGCGACTCCAAGTTCAGGTTCGATACGCTCAACTATATTTTTATTGGTCTTAACTCAGGAATAGTTCTTCGTGGGGGCGGGGGACACATCGTTCCCGAACAGATAAAGTGGCTGGAAGAGCAAATAAACTCGATCAAAGACAATCGTGAAATATACTTTTTCGTGCATCACCCCATGGACGATATCGATAACTGGTACAAGGTTACCAACCTGTTGAGGAAAAAGAACTTAAAGGGGATTTTTGTCGGGCACGGTCACGCGAACAGGACAAAAGAGATCGACGGATTACCCCAGTTCATGGGTGTTGGATCTACTTCCAAAACCAAACTTTACGGGTACAATGTGGTGGAGATAACCAGAGATGATCTGAAGATAACCACAAAAGGCTCGGTCCGCACCGATTCAACCTTCAGTGACACTCTTTTCACATGGTACAACGAGCCGAAAGTCCCCGGCGTTAATCCCGTTCCGACCGATTCGCTCGATTTTATCGACCACAAGCAGGTGAATGTTGTTGCAAAAATGGATATCGGCCAGACCCTCGTGACATCTCCTGTACCGCATAAAGATGGTTTTCTGGCTGTATCTCTTAGTGGTACTCTTTTCAATTACAACAAAGACCTCGAGCTCGAGTGGTGGGTCGATCTGGGCGCCAACTGCGTTTCCCGCCCCGTTATTGCGGGAGATATGGTTTTCGCGGGAAGTGTCGGCGGCGACATCTACCAGATCGATCTTAAAACCGGTGAAGTGCTTCAATCCCTCGGTATTAATGAGCCCATTACCTCACAACTTGTCGCATTTCCGGTGATCTTCAGGGAACGGCAGACGCAGGCGGTACTGATAGGCACAGCCGACGGTACGCTTTACGCGTACGAAGCGAGCGATCTCACCCCGATCTGGAAGAACAGTGACGCCAAAGGAAGAATTGAATCGCTGCCCGTTGTTCTCGCTGACCGTGTGATCTTCTCGGCCTGGGATGGAATGACATACTGCATCGACCTCAGAAGCGGGAAACTCAACTGGAAATGGTCGGAAAATGTAAATTTTTATTACTCAACCGCCAGTTGCATCCCCGTCACGAACGGCGATTACATCTGGTTCGTCTCCCCCGACAAAAGCGTTTCATGCGTTGATGTACTACTCGGCAAAACCCAGTGGAGTTCAAAGGATTACAACGCCTGGGAATCGTTCGGACTAAGCAATGACGGCAAGACACTCTGGATAAAATCAGTGGAAAACGAATTTCACGCCGTGAACGCGATGACCGGTAAGAAGATAAAGTCTCACAAAATGAAGTGGGGTGTGGATACCAACCCCGTGCAGATCAGGGAGATTGGCGGAAGTGCTGTATTTGGCCTAAAGAGCGGAAGGTTCATCGGCTATAAAAAGGAGAAGTTCACAGAGCTCTTTTTCCTTGGTCAGGCCCGCGGGCTAACGGTTGAAAAAATGGGTGACCTCTGGCTCGCCTCAAACATGGACGGAAGAGTCCTCCTTTTTTCGGTGAAGTAGGATGATGAAACTCAGATATAAACTCTTTATTTTTGATATCGACGGCACCCTTACCTCGACCAACAGGCTGATATTCGACTCGTTCAACCATATCTACGATAAATATTTCGGCAAGATATTAACCCCGAAAGAGGTTATCGCCCTTTTCGGACCAACGGAGGAAGAAATTATCAACGAACTCTTTGGCGAGGACGCCGAGGAGGCGATAGTTGAATACTTCAACTACTACGAAAAGAACCACAGAATAGCCGCACTTCATGAGGGAATAGCCCCGCTTCTCGATTTCCTCATCGAGCAGGGCGCTCACATAGCCGCCTTCACCGGAAAAGGGCGACGCTCGGCTGAAATCACACTGAAGGAGTTGGGGATATTCGGGAAGATCGGCATCCTAATCTCAGGCGACGATGTTACCAAAAAGAAACCATCCGGCGAGGGTATCAACAAAATATTACAGTTTTATAACCTTAAACCGGAAGATGCAATAATGATCGGTGACTCTACGGCGGACATTAAAGCCGCGCGTGAAGCAGGCGTGGCAGTTGCTTCCGTTATTTGGGACTGTTACTCGATCGATGCTGTAAGGGGATTGAACGGCGAAATGCTCTTTAACACGGTGGATGAACTCCGCGGGCATTTTAACGGTGATGAAAAAAGCATCTCTTAGGGGTGTTGTTTGTTAACTTACATTAATTATTTTTCACCCTTTAATCAAAAAATTTGATAATAAAATGCCGTTTCATGAAATTCCCGATCCCAGGCCCCAGATCGATGCGCTTCTTACCCAGACACGCCAGAATCTGGTAAGGCTCACGCAGGCTGCCGACTCAAAAGCACACATTCTGATCGTTATATCGGTATTCACTCTGAACATTGCGCTAACGCAGATAGGGCACGAAGTCCTCAGGTATGCCGCGGTTGTTCTGCTTGTGCAGTCGTTCATTACCGTTATATTTGCTTCACTCAGCATCATGCCGAAACTGATAGAGGGTGATCAGAAGATGGAAAATGTCCATGACGATTCAACACTTCAGTCGATATTCGCCGGATATTTCATCAAATACGATTTTGACACCTTCACTAAACTGATCGCGAACACTCTCAGCGATCCCAAAAAAACCTACCTGATCCAGTTCAGGGAAATATACGATTCCGGTTATATCCTGATAGAGAAAAAGATGAAGTATATCCGCTTCGCGTTCATCTCTCTTCTGGTTGGAATTGGCTCCGCGATCGTTGTTCTCGGTATTACTATATTGTATAAAACTCTAAATCCCTGATTTTCCCTTATATCCGGCACCGGTAGAAAATGTTCAAACCCTCCCTTTCAGAAATAGAGAACTACGCCAAAGATTCATCACTCAGCACTACCGTGCGGGAACTTGGTAACCTCCTCGGAGAGGTAATAATTGAGCAGGAGGGGGAAGAGATATTCAGGTATGTTGAAGACCTCAGAGCCCTCGCGAAACAATTAAGGAATCAGTTCAGCACCGAGACACTCGATAAAATAAAGGAGATCACCGCCACGCTCTCGCTCGATGAGGCGATGCGGGTGGTAAAGGCATTCTCGATCTATTTTATACTTGTGAACTCTGCCGACGAGATCTACTCTCTCCGTAAAAAGAGGGAAAAACTCCACAATAGAACGGAATCCGAACCGGGTACACTGATCCACGCCTTCACGGAACTCAAGGAGACAGGTTTCACTGAGAGTGAACTCGCTGATCTTCTAAAAAAAATCGAGATAACCCCCGTTTTCACTGCCCACCCCACAGAAGCCTCACGCCAGACAGTAATGAGGAAGATACTGAGGATCTGCGAACTGCTCGCCGTAAGAGAGGAGAAAAAGGGACGCCACTTCGATATTATAAGGCGCCTGAAGGCCGAGATCACCCTTCTTTGGCAGACGAATGATGTGCGGACCCACAAGGTTTCCGTGAGTGATGAGGTGCAGCGCGGTCTTTTCTTTCTGAAGGATGTTATTTACGACCGCGTTGATGAGTTTTATCACCTTTTTTACTATTCCCTCCGGGCTGGCGGTTTCGAACTTTCACCCGGCGATCCGGTTATAAAATTCGGCTCATGGATCGGCGGCGATCGCGACGGCAATCCGTTCGTGACCGCGCGCACGCTCGTGCAAGCCGTGCGCGCGCAGTCGACGGTCGCCTTCACGCACTACCTCGACGAGGTGCACCGGCTGGGGAGCGAGCTGTCGCTGTCGTCGCGGCTGGTGCGGCCGACGCCGGCGCTCCTCGAACTCGCGGGTGCGGCGAACGACGCGAATCCCCATCGCCAGGACGAGCCGTATCGCCAGGCGCTGATCGGCGTCTACGCGCGCGTGGCCGCGACGGCGAAGGCGAAGTCCGATGCCCCGATCGCGCGCGCGCCGCAGGTTGAGCGGCCC
>RHKR01000616.1 GCA_008363265.1 Chlorobiota bacterium | reverse complement strand
TCTTCCCAGGTTGAAATTCCGCCTATCCCGATCACGGGAATATCGCATTTTCTGCTGATCTCAAGCACTTTGGCCAATGCAACCGGTTTTATTGCCGGACCGGAGAGCCCACCTGTCACGTTTTGTATCTTTGGTTTTCGAGTATCAATATCAAAACTGGTTCCAACCAATGTATTTATCGCGGATACTGCATCGGCACCATTTTCCTTTGCGGCAGAGGCAAACTCTGAAATGTTGGACGTATTGGGCGACAATTTGATGATCACCGGTTTATCCGCAATGTTCTTAACCTTAGCGGTTATCTCAGCCACATATCTGATATCGTTTCCAAAGATAAGCCCCCCCTCTTTAACATTGGGACATGATACGTTAATTTCAAATGCTTTAACGGTGTCGTTCCCGTTCAGTAGACGAACGCATTCAACATATTCATCTACAGAAGATGCCGCAATGTTACAAATCACGGCTGTATCATAAGCCGCGAGAAATGGCAATTTCTCATTGATAAATTCTTCAATCCCCACATTCGCGAGCCCGATCGCGTTCAGCATGCCTGAAGGAGTCTCAACGATCCTTTGTGGAGGATTCCCCTTTCTGGGCTTTAAACTTATCGATTTGGTTACGATTCCGCCGATAGTATTCAAGTCGATAAAGTTTGATATTTCATACCCGTAACCCACAGTACCGGAAGCAAGAAGTATCGGATTTTTTAATTTCAGTCCTGCAATATTGACCGAGAGATCAGGTTTCATCAGACCACCACATCCCTTGAGTTGAATACCGGCCCGTCTTTGCATATAAGAAGATAACGCCCATCTTCAACGCTTTTCTCTATCGGACACCCCTGACAAATACCGAAACCGCAGGCCATTGCACTCTCTGTTGATATTTCACCCGCGATCCCGGATTTGTTCAACAATTGCTGCAAAGCCCTGAGCATAGGGTTTGGTCCGCAGGCGAAAACTTTTATCCGCTTTTTTGTAACCCAAAGAACCGTCATCAGTCGATATCTGTACATCTTCAAGACCATATGTGATTATGTCTTTTGATGTACGTCCACCGATATAAGTGACCTTTCGTTTACCACTCAGCGACTTGGCGAGAAGCGGAAAAGGTGCTGCACCAATACCGCCAGCAATAATTATCGCAGTATCGAAATCCCCGGAGACATTAAATCCCTGACCAAGTGGTGCGATCATATCGAGTTGATCACCCGGCCTCTTCTGACTGAGTATCTCTGTTCCAACTCCATGTACCGCAAACATAAAGACAATCTCATCACCATCGATATCGCAGATCGAGAAAGGACGGCGAAGAAGAGGAAAACCGCCCTCACTGACCTTAATGTTAGCGAACTGGCCCGGTTTAAATGTTGATGCCAAATATGGCGAGTGACACTTGATCAGATAAACGCGGTCCTGTATCTTTTCAAGCGCGGTTACGGTTACTTTTGAGACAATCAAATCAGTGCCCGCGGATCTTGTTTTCAGGTGGAATAAAGAGATGAATCATTTAATGTTAAAAGGAGCAGTTCCCGGGGATTATCAAGACTGGAATAATTTGGAACTCAAAAATAATAAAAAAAGCACTTCCTGTCAAATGGAAATACCATGACGGTCATGACCTGAAATGAAGTTCCTCCACCTTCGAAATTTTGTCGAGTCGTTTTTGATGCCTGTCACCCAGGAACGAAGATGTGAGCCACGCATCCAGAATTGATTTTACGGTCTCATCACCAATGGCTTTTGCCCCGAGCGCAAGTACATTGGCATCATTATGTTCACGAGCACTTCTTGCAGTAAACTCATTAAAGCAGTTAGCTGCCCGGATCCCCTTGAACTTGTTCGCAGTTATAGAGGATGGATTGCCGGTGGCGTCAACGACAATACCAAAATGGCAACTGCCCTTCTGGACCGCGGTTGCGACCGCCTTGGCGAAATCGGGATAGTCACAGCTGTCAGCGCTGTAAGAACCTGCATCCTCTACAGTTATCCCTTTGTTCTTCAAGTAGTCTATGATCATCTTTCTCATCTGATAACCGGTGTGGTCACCCCCGACTATGACCTTCAACCCGGTAAAGGGCTTGATATTTTCGGTTTTTACGTCTTCCTTTTTTTCCTCACCGATGTGCATACCCAGCCTCTTAATACGGTCGAGGGCGAGCGGGGTGTACACAATATCCTTCCCGGCAGGAAGGAACATTTCACCCCTTTTGTAGGCGGCTATAACAAAATCTTCTGTTACAAGTTTTTTCATCAGAGCAGATCAGTTTTATTGTTGTGCTTTAGAAAGTCGACGATCTGTTTTACCTCTTGAGCCTGATCTCTGCGGCAAACCAGCAATGAATCTTCAGTGTTGATTATAATTAAATTGTCAACACCGATCACGGAAGTGAATTTATCCGGTGAGTAAATATATGAATCGTGCGTCATATTGGTGAACACATCACCCACGGATGCATTCCCTTTTTCATCCTTTTCACTCAACTGATACACTTCCTCCCAACTTCCAACATCACTCCAG
>RHKR01000615.1 GCA_008363265.1 Chlorobiota bacterium | reverse complement strand
ACCACACACAAAAATATGTGAAATTCGAGCCAGTGCTTCAGCAAACCCCACCTGAAGAATAGACGTACCCGCTTCCTGATCATGTAAACGGAAACACCCGTTATCATCATCAGGGTACCGACGATCCCTAGACCATGTCCCAGATACCCTTTGGGCTCCAGTACTATGTGGGCATCGCTGTAATTGCCCAGCCGGTTCTTGTAGCGGGGTACTTCTTCAATTCCCTTTGGACGCCACAGCATTTCGATCTCTTTGTTGGGTCTTTCTTCCCGCGTTGAGAAATAATAATCTTTCCCGTTCAGAAAAAGAAACACCGTGGATGATATTCCAACAAGAAAAAAGAGCCCCACATATATTGCGTGAGTGAACTTATTCATCGATTAAAACCGCCTAGAATTACAATCCGACTTCGACAAGGGTACGCGACCGGGTTGACTTTGCTAATTTTAAAGATTCCAGTTTACGGTTCAAAACAGCGAGCCTTTCGTCACCGGCATCATCAAAATTATCAAAAGCTTCTTCTGACTCAAATTCAAACACCTCGCGGAAACGGTTGTTCTTACCTTTTTCTTCAAGGAGTGAGTACCTCAAAAGTCCGTCAGAATCTATCAGGTTTTTGTATTCCCTGATTGAATCAATATAGTCTTCCCTTTTATTGGGATCGATCTCGTAAGAGACGTAAAATATTACTTTAGCCATTCATTCTCCAGTTTATTCAAGTCCAACAGTACCGTGAAAATTGATCTCAGCAGGACCGGTCAAACGCAGGTTTTCCAGTTTGTTATTGATTATTTCAAAATTTATCGTGAGGTGATCCCCGCTTTTTGTCACAATTTTTACAGGAGGTTTACACTTTTCGAGCGCGAAGGCAACCACCGCTGCTGCTGCCGAACCGGTGCCGCAAGCGAGGGTTTCATCCTCGACACCCCTCTCAAAGGTTCTGATCGCGATCTCGTTCTGTGATATTATTTTAATAAAGTTTACATTCACTCCGCCGGGCGCAAAATCAGGGTGATGCCTGATCTCCCTGCCGAGCTGTATCACCGGGAAACTCAAAAGGTCCTGATGCGTGGCCGGCGACCTTCGCGGGTCTAGCGGCACATCGTTGATCTCGATCACTACATGCGGTGAACCTGTATCACAATAATGGGAAGGTATCAGGGTATCGGACGCTTTTATCCGGAACTTCGTCTTAAGTTTGGCGGGCCTTTTCATGTGGAATACAGGTTCACCTGAATCCGCAAAACTTCCGGTATATTTTTTGTCACCGAACCTGAACTCCATCTCCCCTGCGTCAGAGTAGCCCTGTACCCGGAGATAGTTGATCACGCAACGCGCGCCGTTTCCGCAGAGTGTCCCAGGACTGCCGTCAGCATTGAAGAACTCCACCCTGCACAATGAATCCGCAGAGGGAACAAGAATAAGCACCCCGTCGGCACCCACTCCTTTTCTTCTGTCACATATCCGGGTAATGTCTTTATTCGACAGGTTCCCGGGAAATTCCCGGATGGCATCGATCAGAATAAAATCGTTTCCGGCACCATT
>RHKR01000087.1 GCA_008363265.1 Chlorobiota bacterium | reverse complement strand
CATGAGACCGGTCTTGATCCCAGAAAAGATCACATCGCGATAGCCCCCGGCTCGAAACACTTCAGCAAAAGGTGGCCCGAATACCACTTCACTAAACTTTGTAAGATGATCTTCGACGCGGGATTTACTCCTGTGCTTGTTGGCGGCAAGGATGATATGAAGATATGTTCGGCCATTCAGGAGGCTGAACCCCGGGTGATAAACAAATGCAGCGGGAACGATCTATACGCTGCCGCCTCTGTGTTTGCCGACTGCAAGGCTGCCGTTACCTGCGACTCAGGACTGATGCACGTCGCCTGCGCGATGAAAACCCCCGTTCTGGCGATCTTCGGCTCAACTGTGCAGGAGTTCGGCTTCACACCATACAAAAACAAGAGCATCGTGATAGAGAACGACAATCTTTCATGTCGCCCCTGCTCACATATCGGGAAGAACCACTGCCCTCAGAAGCACTTCAGATGCCTCGCGGATATTCAGCCGGCTGATGTTTTTGAATCCCTCTCAAGGCTCGTATCCGGGGAATAAGATTGCTCCTTTTTCTCTACAACCTTATTTTTATTCCCGCTTTTTCAATCCTCATGAGGATCGCGGCAATTTTTAATCCCAAGATCAAAAAGGGAATTGAGGGACGCAGGGAAATTCTGGCGAAGACGAAAGAAAAAATCGCGAAATTCGACCGGAGCAGGGTAACCGTCTGGTTCCACTCATCATCTCTCGGAGAGTTCGAGCAGGCAAAACCGATAATCGAGCATCTGAAAAAGCAGGGCGGGGTGAACATCTTTGTTACTTTCTTTTCCCCTTCAGGATATGAAAACTCGGTGAAATACCCCCACGCCGATGCCGTCTCGTATCTTCCGGTGGATACTCCCGCCTCAGCGAGAAAATTCATTGAAATCCTGAAACCTTCGATCGCGATCTTCATGCGGTACGATATCTGGCCAAACTTCATCGTCGCACTGAAGCATGCGAACGTCCCGGCTTTTCTGGTTGACGCCACCATGCGCGACAATTCATCACGTCTGAACCCGCTGCTTCGCGGCTTCCATCACGGACTTTATTCAGCGTTCCGCTACATCCTTACGATATCTGATGGTGACCTGAATAATTTCCTCCGGTTCCGCCTCGATCCCGCCAGGGTGCTGAAGAGCGGTGATACACGTTTCGACCGTGTTCACGCACGGGCCGAGATAGCGAAAGAGAGAAAGCTGATAAGAGAGGGCTTGCTCGAAGGGAAGAAAGTGATCGTCGCGGGAAGCATCTGGGAGGAGGATGAAGAAGTGCTGCTCCCTTCCGTGAGGAAACTGCTCGGTTACAACAAGGATGTGGTTGTGATCCTGGTGCCGCACGAGCCGACACTTCTGCACCTCGAAAAACTCGAGAACGAGTTCGCAGGCGTTGAACCCACGATACGGTTCTCATTCCTGAACAGCTACAACGGTGAGCGGGTGATACTTGTCGATTCGATCGGCATCCTTATGACTCTTTACTTCTATGCCGATATCGCTTTTGTGGGGGGAAGTTTCAAGTCGAATGTACACAATACTCTTGAGGCGGCTGTTTACGGGATACCCGTTGTGTTCGGTCCAAAGATCGGAAACTCACAGGAGGCGGGACAACTCGCAGAATCCGGAGGCGGATACATCGTGAAGACAAAAAAAGAGATGTACCGCGTGCTTCGCACCCTCCTGACCGACGATCAGGCAAGAAAGGAAGCCGGAGAAAAAAGCCGTGATTTCGTAATGAAGAACACGGGGGCTACATCAATAATAATGGAAAAGCTACGGGAAGTGATCAAACTCCCGTAATGCCGTACCGCTCCATTAGTATCGAAACATGATGCTGAAGGTGCCCGGCCAGAACGTATATTATCGAATTCACCGCGTTGTTGTAACCGCTCGCCATACCCCCTTTTATCATATCCTCTTCAGAAAAACTGTTGAACAGTACGAGATTCGACTCCCGCAGACTCTTGAACTCCGCGAGGATCGATCTGAGAGATCTCTCATTGAATCTTCCGGCTAAGGTGAAGGTGTTCTCATCATAACCGGGGAGGTTCTGCTCTTCACCACGGGCGAAGCAGAGGGCGCGGTAGCTGAATATCCTTTCGGTGTCGACACAATGGCCGATAACTTCCTTAACCGTCCATTTCCCGGGTGCATAATTGTAAAACTCCTGTTCAGGTGTAAGCGCTGAGAGTAACTGCAGCACTTCATCCTTCTGCCGGGCGAGGATGTCAAGAATGTGCATGTCGCGGATGACATGTTTGTAATAATTCTCATAGTAAGGAGGGTAACGCCCCTCACTTGGCCAGGGTATTTCTATTCGTTTTTCCATATCGCTACTTTTGGTGTCATTCCTGAGCCAGTAACGCCTCGGAACATTGAAGAGGTTGTGAACATCAGAACGTAATTCCCGTCCTTGTCGATAGCGATGACGCCGCCGTCTTCTGGATCGAGAACCTTCTCCATCACTTCAGTGCAGGCTTCCTGAAGGGTCATCCCTTTGTATTCCATCAGCGCGGAGATCCTGAAAGCGACGTTGTTCCGGATGAACTTCTCACCTTTTCCGGTGGCCGAGATACCGAGAGTTTTGTTGTTCGCGTAGGTACCCGCCCCGATTACCGGCGCGTCACCGATCCTGCCGGGGAGCTTGTTGTTTATTCCGCCTGTCGAAGTGGCGGCAGCAAGGTTGCCTTCCATGTCAAGTGCAACGGCTCCTACCGTCCCTTTAGAGTTGGCATTCTTCCAAAGCTCAACATTTTTCGCGGTCAGGAAGTAGGTGCTGTCAACGATATCAAGTCCATACTGCTCAGCGATCCTCTCTGCACCGTAACCGGTCATCATTACATGTTTGGTCTTTTCCATTACCACGCGCGCGGCAGAAATTGGATTTTTGATATGCTCAACTGCTGCTACTGAACCTGCCATCGTGGTCTTGCCGTCCATTATGGCCGCGTCGAGCTGCGCTTTTCCGTCTTTGTTCAGCACTCCGCCTCTTCCTGCATTGAAAAGGGTGTCATCCTCGAGGAACCTTACCACGGCTTCGACGGCGTCAAGGCTTTTGCCCCCGTTCTTGAGGATATTCTCACCTATTGCCAGAGCTTTTGTGAGGCTTTCCCTGTATTGGGCCTTTAATTCTTCGGGTGAATTGGGATCAAAGTAACCCGCGCCACCGTGGATTACGAGCATGTACTTCGGCTTCTCACCGTTGCCGCTACCCCGGGTGCTGAAAACCACAGTAAAAACGATCAGCGCGAGGGTTGAAAGTACAAGGAAGGTTCTCCCCTTACTCATCGTCTTCCTCCTCGATCGCGATAAGTTTAATATCATCAAGGAAAGGGAAATTCTCCCTGGTTTTTTGGATATGTTCCAGATCGATCTCAGCGATGCCGATTTTCTCTTCACTTCCCATCATTATCACTTCTTCGCCCATCGGACCGTATATCGAACTGCAGCCCGGGTAGTTGAGTTTCGGGTCACTACCTGTCCTGTTCACGGCGATGAAGTAACACTGGTTCTCTATCGCGCGGGCGCGGCAGAGGGCCTTGTAATGCTCTATCCTTGCTTCGGGCCAGTTGGCTATGTTGACCAGCACTTCAACCCTGTCGAGTGCCATGAACCTGAAGAGTTCGGGGAAACGGAGGTCGTAGCAGATCGAAAATCCGATGTGAAAATCGGTGGCTTCATGGTTTATGTACGCGAATCCGCCGGTGTAGTGTTTCGCTTCCTCACCGAATGTGAAGGGGTGTATCTTCCGGTATTTGTCTTCGAGTATTCCGTCCCGGTTGATAAAAAGAAGGGTGTTGAAGAATTTTTTCTTTCCCCTTTCAATCATTCCTGCAACCACATTCGTTTCGAACTGCTTCGCGATCGAAGAAAAGAATGAAAAGGTCTGTCCGTCAACATACTCGGCGAGGGCCGCCGGGTTCATGCTGAAGCCTGTCAGTGTCATTTCAGGGAATATGATCAGATCGATGGGCCCCTCGAGGCTCTCCAGTTGTTGTCTGATCTTTGTCATGTTGGCTTCCTTGTTCTCCCACTCCGGAGAGTACTGGAACAAGGCCACTCTTATAAGTTCGCTCATTTTCCGGTTCCTGTTTCAAACAGTTTGTGTAAAATTATTCCAGCCGCCACGGCGACATTCAACGATTCCGCCCCTTTAACTCCCGGTATCATCACCCTCCTGTCGGCCAGCGATGCAAGTTCGGGGAGCACGCCGTGACTCTCGCTGGAGAGTACAATTACTGTTCTTTCAGCCGGTCTGTACCTTTTAAGATCGCTACCCTCAAGTTCTGTGGTGACAACAGAATATCCGGTCTTTTTAAGCCGGACAAGATCTTCGATCCCGGCCACCTGATGGAAAGCCCCCCTGAAGACCGATCCCATGGAGGCACGCACCACCTTAGGATTGAAAACCTCGACGCAGCCGGGAGAAAGAAGAATATCGCGGAAACCGAACCAGTCGGCAGTCCTGATGATTGTGCCGAGGTTTCCGGGATCATTGATCCTGTCGAGGTATATCAGAACAAGTGAAGTGGTGTCAATAGCCGCGGTTTGCGGCATTCTGAAATAGCCGATTACTCCCTGAGAGTGTACTGTGTCAGCAAGCCGTTCAAGCTCCTTCGCCTTCACTTCCTCACACCTGATCCCCTTTTTTGAGGCGATCCGGAGAGTCTCATTTATCTCATCCGCGGCATCGGGACGGTAGACGATGAGATCGCAGTGATACCTGCTTCGGATCCCTTCGTCAACCTGCTTTACACCTTCTGCCATGAAGAGGCGGGTCTCCTCCCTGTACTTCTTTACCTTGAGTGCTGAAAGGTGTTTAAGTTCGTTCGCGCTGAGCATTCAGGTGTTTCCGCTTGTCTCAGTTCTCGGGTTCGCCGCGGGTCGAGCCCTCGCTAAGCAGCATGTCGATGTAGGACCATGAGTAGATGCCGGTATCGTGACCGTCTTTCCACCTGATCTGGATCGCATAGTCTCCCACGGGGGCAATTGCCGCGATCTTGTACATCTCGGGAGTTTCGATCGAAATTTTCTGTGGCTTAAATGTTGTGTAGAGGATGGTTTCACCCTTGCAGTTGGCGCAGGGGCATTCTTCCCTGAAATATTTCAGCTCGAATTCAGCTTTTCTGCCGTCAGACCACGCGAAGTGTATCTTCCCGTCTTTAACTTGTATCTGTGATGGTTTCATAATTATCGTCTGTTGCTTTTGGTTCAGTTGTAGATCAAATATATATTTAAACATCTAAATTAGTTAATTTATTCATTAGGTTCCAAAAATATATAGAGACCATCAATGATGAAGAGATCGTTACCGCTTTTATTAATCCTGGCCACGTTTCTGCAGGCTCAACCGATTACTTTCACGGACATAACTTCCACAGTTACACTTCCCCCGGGTGTGAAACTGATAAAGGGTGAGAGGAACACGAACCCAAAGCTCAGGCTCTGGTACTTCGATGTTGACATGAACCGTACCGATGTGGCGATAAAGCCATACCTCCACCCGACCGGCAAGGAGGGGATTACCGGTTTCGTCCCCAGACTGGGCGCCTTCGCGGGTATCAATGGCGGTTATTTCGACGTTAATTCGAACTCTTCTTATTCTGCTCTCATCGAACCGGGCGTCGTGAAAGCAAAGAACATTGCCACGGTAACAAGACCTGCGGGTATCTATTATTGCACAAGGTCCCTCTTCAGTTTTACCGACACGCGTGAGTTCGCGATCGACTGGATCTACCATTGGGGTAACCGCACTCTTGATATCGTCCGCTACAGTGCGCCGCTTCCAAACACCCAATCGACCCCCGCTCCTGCACCTGTTCAGGCAGCCGGACAGCCCCATTATGAAATTCTCGCGGGGATCGGCGGTGGCCCAACCCTTGTAAAGAACGGAGCGGTGAACATAACCTATGATCAGGAGGTCTTCTTTGGATCAGGCGTGGGAAGTACCAACCGTGATCCCAGAACGGTTCTTGGCTATACCGCCGACAAGCACGTGATCATGATGGTGATCGACGGCCGTCAGGTCGACAGCGAGGGGCTCTCCCTTCCCGAAGCTGCTGACCTGATGGTATCACTCGGCTGCGTTGAAGCCATGAACCTCGATGGTGGCGGTTCAACTCAGATGGCGATCGGTAACCAGCTCGTAAACCTGCCTGTCGGTGGGACATTTCAGCGACCGGTACCCACAATGCTCGCAATCGTCAGACCCGATTCGATCAATCTGTTACCACCAAACTTCTACTTGAGAAAAATCGACAACGCTGATTCCAACATCGTGAAAACGGGCACCTGGACGGTTTCAAACATCTCCGGATACTGGGGCACAACCCCATCTATCTATGCCAACTCGGGAACCGGTGAAAGCACGGTAAAATGGAAAATGAACATCCCGGCCGATGCTGAATATGATGTTTACGCCTGGTGGGTGGCTGCCTCGAACAGGGCTTCCGATGCCCCGTACATAATTAAGCACAAATTCGGAACCGACACAGTGAGGATCAATCAGTCGGTCAATGGAAGCCAGTGGAACAGGATCGGAAGGTTCACATTCTCGGGCGATCTCACAGAAGGTGTAACTCTCTCAAACAAGATCGATACCGCGGGTAAAGTGGTTAATGCCGATGCACTTAGGATAATCTCATTCGACAGTGTTTTCGTTTCAGTCGAATCACCCGAAACTCCCATACCGGTTCAGTTCACTCTCAACCAGAACTACCCGAACCCGTTCAACCCTTCAACAATAATATCATTCACCCTCCCGCGGGAGTCTGATATCAGTCTCGTGGTATATGATGTAATGGGTCGCGAAGTGAAGGTGATCGAGAAAGGTTACAGAAGCGCCGGCAGCCACCAGATCGAATTCAACGGTGAGAACCTGACCTCAGGTGTCTATTTCTACCGCCTTACATCGGGCGATTATACCGAAACACGAAAAATGGTTTTAATGAAGTAATTAGAACGACAACAATTATAAAGGCATAAAAACCACAGAGCGCACAGAGAACACAGAGTAAGAGACTGAAGAGACGCTTCTGATTAAAACTCAAAGGCACTCATAGAAAACTTCTCAGTGGGCTCTGTGGGCTCTGTGGTGGAATACCACCTTTCAGCTACCACAAACCTTATCCCTCAGCCTTCAGCCTTCAGCCACGCCTAGTACTTCTTCAGCACAAACCTTATTCTCTCCCCTTTACCGTCGACACCACCCCTGACGGGGATATCGAATATCTCACACAGTAAAGGGTAAATATCGATGTTCCAGAGTGTGCCTGTTCTGAAGTTCTTCTTGAACGATGGACCCATCGCCACAAAGTAGCCGTGCATGTCGAGTTCATCCTTGCCGTAGCCGTGATTTCCGAGCGATCCCCACTTTTCGAACCCGCTTCTGCCCGAAGCAGCACCGATCTCCCAACCGAGTGCGGTGACCACCACTATTTCAGGGATGAACGGATTGCTTGAAAAATGATAAAAATCGGGAATCTCATTTCTTTTGTAGACCCGGTAATTTTTCTCACTTGCTTTCAGTTTCTGATATATCCGTTCAACATCTCCTTTTGAAGGCTGGATCAGGGCGTACGTTCCCCAGCCCCAAAGATCATATTTCTCCCCGGGAAGTAGGGCATCAACATCAATATACTTCGACTTGTCGATCTGCGTCATCCCGTGGTCGCTCACAAATATAAGGTTGGTCGAATCGAGCATTTCTATCCGTGTCAGTTCATCTATCAGGTAACCCGCGATCTCGTCAAGTTGCCTGATAGAGTGGTTTGTACTGTCTGAATTGGGGCCGTATTTATGGGCATAGGTATCGGTTGCATCGAAGTAGACCGTCAGGAAACGGGGGCGCTGGTCGTAAGGGAGAAGCAGCCAGTTAACAACCCCGTCAACCCTCTCAAAATAGGGGAAGTCGTGGTCGTAATTCTTAAAATATTTTGGTCTGCGGTACTCAAGTTCCACCTCGGAACCAGGCCAG
>RHKR01000086.1 GCA_008363265.1 Chlorobiota bacterium | reverse complement strand
CTTCATACTTCCAGGTAAGGGGTCTTGCTCTCATCGGGTTGCCATAGGGACCCGCGCCGACTCCAACAGTCATATCAAGCTCTGTTCCGTTGTAGTGATCGCGCATCAAACCCATCACATCGTGAACGGAGAGTTTTTTATCAGGTTTCACATAAAGTGGCATTCTTTCAAGGTTCTCACCGCGGATGTAAGAAAGATATTTATCCATTCCCGAAGAGCAGCGTCTGAAGAGTGACCACACCCTGCCGTCGCAGAAACGGATCGCGCCGAAGTCGAGCGGGGCATATGCGGCCGCGAAATCGAAATCCTGATCCTTGCCGATGAAATAACCTTTTTCGCGGGCAAATTTTATCACATCCTTCGAGTAGAGGCAGTTATCCGGATCATTGAGAGGGAATTTTGTAATACGGGCCTGGTTGGCGTGACCGGAAACATAGCCATCAGGTATCCTGACTGCAACCCAGTTCGCGCCCTTTTGTCCGGGGCCCTTTCCGATCATCTCGAGTATCCAGGCTTCATTAGGATCAGCGATAGAGAATGATTCACCGGAACTGTAGTAGCCGTACTCTTCGACCAGTTCAGTCATTACTTTTATGGCTTCGCGGGCGGTCTTTGCCCTCTGGAGGGTGATGTAGATAAGACTGCCATAGTCGATCAATCCTTTCGGATTTACAAGTTCTTCCCTACCGCCAAAGGTTGTTTCGCCGATAGCGAGCTGGTGCTCATTCATGTTTCCGCTTACATTGTAGGTTTGTCGGGCCTGCTTGATCCTGCCGAGGAACTTGCCTGTATCCCATTCGAATACATCGAGCATGGCACCTTCGGGGTATTTAGCCGCCGGGAAATGATATAGCTCGCCGTACATCATGTATGAGTCGGCAGTGTATGTGATCATTGTTGATCCGTCAACCGAAGCACCTTTGGTAACTATAAAATTGGTGCAGGCAAAAGATACAACGGTCATGGAAAGAAAAACTGTCAGAAAGGCTGAAATCCTCTTCATCAGGTCTCCGTTAAGTTAAATAATAATCAGGTAAGATAATAAATTTATTTCACTGAATTGATGAAAAACCGTGTCACCGGCAGGCCGGTACAAAGCAAAAAATTGTCCCGCGGGAGTGGTTATCCTCCCGGGGACATTTCACACAACACACACATTACACGGAGAAACCTAAACCAAATTTTCCGGCAGATCAGCTCTTTTTTCTTCTGAATAATCTCTTCATTTCATCGAGGGGATCGAAGCCGCTCGATCTTCGCCTTTCTTCCATTAAAACGTTGGAGAATATTTTTCCCGACATAACATTTGAGCTTTCATAGTAGAGCCTCTTCTTGTCGCGAATGTAATATTCGTGCCTGTATTCGGCGATCATATCAGACCTTTCCTGCAGATCGAGTATCTCCCTCTCCAGTTCCGCGTCTTCGATACCGAATCCTCTCAGCCTTGCCACAGTCTCCCTTACCAGAGCAGCAGCGCGGTCGTAATCCCCGCGCTCAAGAAGCATCAGAACATCTTCCTTTATCTTCGCGATGATGTGGTTGCAGAGCATTTTGGTAACCTCAAGGTCGGGCCTGACATTTTCAATTACACCCGGCTGCACCACTTCAACTTCAAGTGGAAAGGTCTCACTGTGGCCGGTAACATTCTCACCATCGATGAGGGTGTAGTTAACCTGAACTTCACCGAGTCGCAGCCTTCCTGTCTGAGACTGAGCCGGTACACCCAGTTCAAGAAGGAGTGTTCTCTGCCTCCCACCGAAAAGATCGCCGATCAGGAATTTTCCCGGCTCCTGTTCCCGGTATTTGTTGAACTGACCAAGCGCCACCCCCGGGATGACCGGGTAGAATGAAACAGTAACATTTCTTGCGCCGATCTGCATCAGGTAGCCGAGCTCCTCTTCAAAAACGCTATGGGCTTCTTCAGGCGTCTCAATGTAGTAAGTGTTCCCTTGTCCTGCTTCAGCCATCGCTCCCAACAGTTGTTCGTTGAAACCTTCCCCCACACCAACAGTCGATGTGGAGACACCATTCTGCTGAAATGCGGCCGCCAGGCCTGTCAACGCTTCGAGACGGGTCTCTCCGACATTGGCCTCACCATCGGTAAGAAGTATCACTCTTGAAGTAATTTCTTCTTTCAACATTTTACGCGCTGGCTTCACACCGGCCTCATAACCACCGGAAAGAAATGTACTTCCTCCCGGGTGCATTCTGCCTATCACATCTCCTGCTACCCTTGAGTGTTCCTTGACCGGAGCGGCAGGAAGATCCACCGTCACCTTGTCATCGAACGAAACCAGTGATACGGTGTCGTCATCCTTCATCTGCGCGATAAAGTTCTTCGCAGCCTCTTTTACATATTCGAGTTTCCTGCCATGCATCGAGCCTGACCTGTCGATAACCAGCCCGATATTCACCCTGTTCCTCTCCGACGATCCCGGCACGACTTCCCTTTTCAATTTAATGAGCAGCCTGATCGCCCTTTCCCTTCTTACTTCAACCATCGAGTGATCGAATTTCAAATCTGTTCTCACAGCACGCCTCCTGTTATTGTTCTTTGAATTTCCTTATCATTTCCACAATAAGTGATCTATATTTGTGGAAAATGTCCTCCCTTACATTCATCTGAACTCCATCTATAAGATCGATATGTCGCCATATCTCAATAGAGTCAGCTTTTTTTTCTTTTTCCGGAATCTCCTTAAAATCATTTGTGGTTTGATCCTCCGGATGATTTTGAAATTCCGGTTCTGACACCTGCAGAACTGCTTTGTTCCTCAAAAATCCCCCTTCAGAGGAGGCTCCCTGGTCTGTTTTTTGCAGGTAATAGCTGTGGGATGATCCCTCCTCGTGGAGTGACGGGATGGTTCCAGTCCCGCTCCGGAGCGAAAAAGCACCCTCTATGAGATGAGCAAACCCCCTGGAGGCAGACTTTGCGGATTCTTCCTCAACGGATCTCTTCATTTCTTCAAGCGGAGTCGAATCGAGGATCTTCCTGATGCCGCTCAGTTTCAGGTCTCTTTTCTGGAGTATCCCGATCATCAGTAACCGGAGGAGGTGTTCTTCCCCATACTTTGCCCCCGCCCCGACGCTTCCCGTTGGGGGAATTAATCCCTCTTTGATGTAGAAATGGACTGTCCGACGGCTGAAGCCCGTCAGTTTTTCCAGATCAGAAATTGAATATTCTTTTTTCATATAAACCTCATTCAAATATACTAACTAAACAGTATTACTGTCAAGTTAATTTTACACTTTTGTTGTTATTTTTTCACGGTATGCTGAGTGAGTTCAGTTCTTTTGGAGGATGTTCGTGGATAAAAGTTAGGAGCAAAAAAAGGACCCCGAACTTATTAGGAACGGGATCCCGAAATCCGACATTTGAGGGACAACTATTTGATGACGAACCCGACCAGGGGGAAACTACCTGTTCATGCTGACGGCCACTCTTATGCCAACCCTTTCGTCGCCATAGTTTTCCGCGGCCACAGATGTTCTGGCGTTCGGCATCAGCAGGGATATTTTGCTGTTCCATGTTCCGCCTTTTACAATTCTGTTGTAGCTATTCTTGGTGTCGGTGTCGAATGTCCATTCGGCCACATTTCCGCTCATGTCGAACAAGCCCAGTTCGTTGGGCATCTTCGAACCGACGGGGTGGATTGTTTTGGAAGAATTGTTAAAATACCAAGCGACTTCGTCAGGATTATTACTGCCAGCGTATTTGTAACCGAGTGACTGGTTTCCGCCTTTAGCCGCGTACTCCCACTCCTCTTCGGTAGGGAGTCGGATTCCTCCAACCGTCATATCAGCAAAGACCTCACCATTTTCCTGAATCGTATAGACCACAGGCAATCCCATCATGGTGCTGAGTTTGTTACAGAATTCGACAGCTTCGAGCCAAACAATGTTATTCACGGGGAGGTTGTCTCCTACCGGTTTCGAATTGTTGTATCCCATCACTTCAGTCCAGAGTTTTTGATCTACTTCAGTGGTTGAAATACCGTAATCAAGAACAAACACGGACATTCCGGTACCGGTGACATAGTCGCCACCCTTCACTTCTGCCAAAAACAACTCAGGCACATAATCCTGTTGCGCGAATAAATTGATTCCTGTGAAAAGAAAAGCAAGAATGAGGGTGATTGAAAAATTGCGATAGAGTTTCATTATAGATATCCGATTAAATTGTGAGTAAATTTGAACCTAATTTAGTGACAGAAGATCACCTGCACCATAGGGGGTTTCCCTTATATTTTCTTATTTTTCATTCGTTTTTCTTCGATAATTACACTGTCCTCTAAAAAGCACTGTATAAATAATAATCTTTTTTGTTATCTCGCTCAAGTTAATTACTTTTCACATCTTAAAAGAAAGCGTTCTTTATTAATCAGGAGCTAAAATGAAAACCACCAAGCAGGAGGCTTTGGACTACCACAGTGTGGGTAGAAAAGGGAAGATCGAAGTAATCCCGACCAAGCCCTGCATTACACAGAGAGACCTCTCTCTCGCATACACGCCCGGGGTAGCACAGCCGTGCCTCGAGATCGAAAAATATCCCATGCTCGCATATGAATACACCGCGAAAGGCAACCTGGTTGCCGTGGTGAGCAATGGGACAGCGGTTCTGGGTCTGGGTGACATCGGAGCCGTAGCCGGCAAGCCTGTAATGGAAGGAAAGGGAGTTCTTTTCAAGAGATTTGCCGATATCGATGTTTTTGATATTGAACTTAACAGTCATGATCCCGAAGAGATCATCAGAGCGGTACAACTGCTCGAACCGACCTTCGGCGGCATTAACCTGGAAGACATTAAGGCACCGGAATGCTTTTACATCGAGGAAAAACTAAAAGCCACGATGAACATTCCTGTTTTCCACGATGACCAGCATGGAACCGCGATAATAAGTGGGGCAGCACTTCTTAATGCCGTGGAGATCTCCGGGAAAAAGCTTTCGGAAGTAAAGATCGTTGTCAACGGTGCAGGTGCCTCGGCGATCTCATGTTCGAGACTTTATGTTAAACTTGGAGCAAAGCTTGAGAACATCACCCTGTGCGACTCAAAAGGTGTGATCTACAAAGGCAGAACCGAAGGTATGAATGAGTTCAAACTGGAATTTGCTCATGAAACATCTGCCAGAACCTTGGCCGATGCGATCAAGGGCGCGGATGTTTTCGTGGGCCTCTCCAAAGGTAATGTGGTCTCCAAAGAGATGGTGGCAAGTATGGCACCAAATTGTATCGTGTTCGCCATGGCAAACCCCGATCCCGAAATCACTTTTGAAGACGCCACTTCGGTAAGAGAAGATATCATAATGGCAACGGGAAGATCAGATTATCCGAACCAGATAAACAATGTGCTCGGATTCCCATTCATCTTCCGTGGAGCACTCGATGTGCAAGCTACCGCGATCAACGATGACATGAAACTCGCCGCATCCTACGCCTTGGCAGCCCTCGCAAAAGAGGAAGTGCCCGACAGCGTTAGACGTGCTTACGAAGGACAGGATCTCGTATATGGTCGTGACTACATCGTTCCAAAACCGTTCGATACCCGCGTTCTCACCTGGGTTGCACCCGCGGTGGCAAAGGCTGCCATGGAAACGGGCGTTGCCCGCAAGCCGATCGAGAACTTTGATGCCTATAAAGAGCAACTCCTCGACCGTCTTGGCGTTTCCCACGAGATCGTACGACACACGATTCATGTGGCACAGAGACTCAAGAGCGGAAAGATCGTCTTCTCAGAAGGTCACAACGCGAAGATCCAGCGCGCAGCACAACTGGTCCACGAGATGGATATCGCTCACCCGATCCTTGTCGGTAATCCCGAGGAGATTTTCCAGCAGATGGAAGAACATAATATCGACCCTACAGGTATCGAAATTATCTCACCAACACACTGGGAGAAGTCTGAATTCTATGTCGAAGAGTTCTATAAACTCCGTCAGCGCAAAGGTATAACCCGCGAAGAGGCTTCCCGGCTTCTTACCCGCCACCGCCACAAAAATTATTTCGCGGCGATGATGGTACGGATGGGTGATGCCGACGCGATGATCTCAGGTCTGACTTCCCACTATCCTGAAACCATCAGGCCCGCTCTCGAGGTTCTCGATCTGCAGCCCGGCGTTACAAGGGTGTCAGGCATGTACATCATGATCATTAAAGGCAAGGTTTACTTCTTCGCGGATACCACCGTAAATGTTGACCCGACGGCAGAAGAACTGGCCGAGATAGCGATCCTTTCGGCGAAAGCTGTAAAGAGATTCGACATCGAGCCAAGAGTCGCGATGCTTTCGTTCAGCAACTTCGGCAGCGCACCTCATCCTTCAAGCATCAAAGTGAGAAAGGCCACTGAACTGGTTAAACAGCTCGAACCCGGACTTCTTGTTGAGGGTGAAATGCAGGCTGACACGGCGACAGTTCCTTCAATTCTGAATGAACTCTATCCCTTCTCGAAACTGCAGAGCAGAGCCAATGTTCTCATCTTCCCGAACCTCGATTCAGGCAACATTGCCTACAAGTTGTTGCAGAGGATCGGCGGTGCTGATGTTGTGGGCCCGATACTAAACGGTATAAGCAAACCCGTTTATGTATTGCAGCGCAACTCTGAAGTTGACGATGTGGTTAACATGGCCGCTTTTGCCATGGTAGAAGCCAAACAGAAATCGAAATAATCCCTTAATTGTGGCCGTTCCTTTACGGAGCGGCCACCTCTTTTTTCACCACGCCCTCCGCTAATCCCCTCTTTTTTGGTAAATTTAGGTTTGATCTTTTTTGAATTAACCTTTCCTACAGGAACCTATGTGGAATAATATCGTTGACGAACTTGAATGGCGTGGACTGATCTATCAGTCTACCCCCCTTGACCAATTAAAAGAACGGCTTAAAGAAGGCCCGATAACCCTTTACTGCGGATTTGACCCCACAGCTGACTCGTTGCATATCGGACATCTGATCCCGATCCTTGGGCTTCGCCGTTTCCAACAGGCAGGCCACAATGTGATCGCCGTTGTCGGCGGCGCGACTGCACTTCTTGGCGACCCTTCAGGAAAGATGGCCGAGCGCGATCTTAACCCCGAAGAACTCGTGAAGGATTGGGCAGTTCTCATCAGAGGACAGCTTTCCCAGTACCTCGATTTCGAAGGGAAGAACCCCGCCCGAATGGTTAATAACTACGAGTGGATCAGCGCCATTTCTGCTTTCGAATATCTCCGTGATATCGGCAAGAAATTTTCCGTTAATGTTATGGTGACAAAAGAATCTGTAAAAAGAAGGCTACAGGACCCCGAAAGTGGCATTTCATACACCGAGTTCAGCTACATGATCATGCAGGCGTTCGATTATTTCACATTAAATGACCGCTTCGACTGTGAACTGCAGATCGGCGGCAGCGACCAGTGGGGTAACATCACCGCGGGCATGGACCTGATCTGGAAGAAAAAGAACAAAAAAGTTCACTGCATGACCTTCCCTCTGATCTCGACAGCTGACGGAAAGAAAATCGGCAAAACCGAGGCGGGCACCATTTGGCTCGATAAAAAACGAACTTCCCCCTACGAACTTTACCAGTACTGGCTCAATGTGGATGACCGCGATGTGGTGAAATTCCTTAAGTTCTACACCTTCCTCACGAAAGAGGAGATTGAAGAACTCGAAGCGACTCATAATTCCGATCCCGGCAGAAGGGTCGCGCACAGAAAGCTGGCGGAAGAGGTTACAACCCTCATTCACGGTAAGGATGAAATGCTCGGAGCTGTTGCTGCTTCAAAAGCACTTTTCGGTGAAGGTGAAATAACTGCCATCAATGAGGCAACTTTTGAGTCGCTGATCGCTACAACCCCTTTCGTTGAGCTAAGTTCTTCCGAACCGATTCCGCAGCTTGTTGATATTCTAGTGCTCGCGGGTCTCTACCCCAGCAAGGGACAGGCACGAAAAGATCTCACTGGCGGCGGTATCTACTTCAACAACCGCCGGATCACCGAGCAGGATTTCACCCCTGCGAAGGAAGATCTTATTCACGGCCGCTTCTTC
>RHKR01000614.1 GCA_008363265.1 Chlorobiota bacterium | reverse complement strand
GTCTCGTTTAGAATCTCCTGCTGTGTTCAGAAATTGTTTCTGAACCAGATGGAAATACTTGTGTGGTATATAAGCACCTTATCGTTCATCCAACCGTCCCGGAGTCTTTTAGATAACAAGTTTTTTCACTCTATAAGCGTCTCGTGGATAATCGAAGGATTCTCAATTTGGGTGTCAGAGACGACAACTTGGTTTACAACTAGCTCGAACAAAGCTATGAGTTTTAGAGAGTGCTAAATCTCTCCAACCTCCAATAATCTGATCGCATCCTCATCTCCGAGTTCGGCAGCGATTTTATACCACTTGGTTGCTTCTGAAGAATCCCGTGAGGTACCAATGCCCTTCCGGTAACATTCAGCAAGGTTAAAGCAGGCCTCGGGTACTTTCAGCTTGGCGGCCAGTTTGTAATAATGGAATGCTTGCTTGTGATCCACTTCCATGCCGATACCCTCCTCATAGCAGTAGCCAAGATCGGTTTGAGCTAATGCATTTCCGTTTTCAGCTGCTTTGTGTAACCATGACAAGTAAAGAGCCAAGTCCTGCTCAGTTCCGGTTTCTTCGGAGTAGCACAGTGCCACTTCATACTGTCCATCGGGATCACCCAGTTCAGCCGCGTTCTTGAAGAATTGAAACGCCTTGTGGTTGTTCTGTCTGGTGCCGTATCCCTCTTTGTAGCACCTTCCCAGGTTAGTGTATGCTTCGGGTGAATCGTGCCCTGAAGCTGATTCAAAATACTCAAACGCTTTAGTGCTGTCAGAAACGGTACCGACCCCATCCCGGTAGAATTCCCCGACTATATTCATCGCCCTACGGTCCCCAAGTTCTGATGCCTTAAGAAAGAAACTGAGTGCGACCTGCAAATCCTCCTCGACAAACATTCCATTCTCATAAAATGCACCAAGATAATATGCGGCGAGGGCATTCTCAGCCGATATTTCAAACAGTATTTTCAGTGCTTGCTGAACATTCTCCGCAACCGAAGTATCGGTTAGGAGACAAATCGCCTGCAGCATTTTTAGATCGGGGTCCTCCGTTTCACTCGCAAGAATTGTATTAACCGCGATCCTCAGCCCGGAATCGGTTTTAGCGGTGAAGAATGAATGATAACCGTCCAAAATGTTGTGAGATGCAGGTTTCTTCGGTTTGGTAACCACTTTAGCATTTGGGCGGGTGATCATTTGGGATGTGATCAATTGACTGTAACCCTCACCGGCGAGTTTTTCAATTTCTTCGAATAATTCCATCCCCTTCAATTCATCCGTGAAAGAGGCTCTTACACTTGGCGGGTGAAGCAGATGATTTTTATAAGTACCAAAAATCTGATCTGATGTGTATGCCTTAGTGTGGGTATTGAACCAGTCAGCAAGTTCGGAGCAGTCGAATGTTTCAATAACTATATTACCGATGTTGGCTTTGATCGAGTTTTTAATTTCCGTGATCTTCTTGCTGTCCCACAATTTCCCGCCGGTTTTGGAAGCGTTGACCACTACCGTGAGATAGTCGCGTATGATTTGTTTCTGAGATTTTAAGAATTGAATTGTCGCCTGGGATGGCAGCCCGTTAAG
>RHKR01000613.1 GCA_008363265.1 Chlorobiota bacterium | reverse complement strand
TTTTCGGGAAAACCGGCCATTTATTGCTCCTGATAGGGTTGTTTCAAAAATTAGAAAAAGCGATCGGTCAAGTTACCAATCGCTTCTTTCAAATAAAATCCAAATAAGGGGGGAACTATTGCGTGAAGATCACTTTTTCCATGATCAAGTGGTTTACCGTCGTGTTTACCCAGGTGAACGGCTCATCACGGACTACAGTGAATCCCTGACGTTTATACCATTCCACACTGTCACTGTTCGCTTCCATCACGCCAAGTGTGATCTTCTCGAACCTGTACTCCAGTCCAAAACTGATCGCGTTCTCCAGAAGAAGTTTTCCGGTCCCTTTCCCCTGATACTCAGGGAGGACATAAAGTGAGATGAGGTAGAATATGTCGTTATCGTCATCCCTCCTTAAACGGGTCCAGCCGGAGATATTTCCATCCGAAACTGCAACAAAGCAGTCTTCCCTCTCCGCATCCAGTATCTCAGCGAGCTTGGCTTCACTGTAAACAGTGTCCAGATATGTGTCAAGATCCGCGCCGGGGATGTATTTCCCGTATGTGTCGTGCCACGTTACTCTGAGTAATTCCCTGACCTCGGGAATATCGTTAACTTCTGCCAATCTGATCCGTACGTTATTGTCTGACGACATAATAATTCTTCAGTTGAATTGATAAATGAATTTTTCTCTTGCAATATATGAAAAACATTGCATCTGAAAAACTTTGAAACCCGTGGGCCACACTTCCCGGCGGTTAAAAAAAAAGAAAAGCCCCGGTGTTGGCGGGGCTTTCCAGATAAATTTAACCTTAAAGGTGTTACTTGATCACCTGGCTCTTGAACCATGATGTCGGAACCGATTTCGGACGCACGATCGGCATGCCGATCGCCCTGTTCATAACCGCCTGGGCAGCAAGACCCATCGAACGTGAAAGGGCGAACATCACAGTATAATATGAGAACTCTTTAAGTCCGTAGTGATAAAGAAGTGATCCTGTAACCGCGTCAACGTTCGGCCATGGATTCTGGATCTTGGGGATCTTCTTCAGAATCTCGGGCACCACTTCAAATGTGTGAACCACTGTCTTGAAAACAGGATCCTCCGGGAAGTGGAGCTTTCCGAAGTTGTAGAACGCGGTGAAACGGGGATCAACAACACGAAGCACAGCATGACCGTATCCGGGGATCACGTGTCCGGCCGCGAGGGTTTCATTCACTTCGATCTCGATCTGCTCTTTAGTCGGGGTCCCGTTGAACTTCTTCATTACATCGAGCAACCACTTGAGGGCTTCCTGATTGGCAAGTCCGTGGAGAGGTCCGGCCAGTCCGTTGAACCCGGCAGACATCGAGTAGTAAAGATCGGAAAGGGCCGAGTTCACAACCGCGGAGGTGAATGAACTCACGTTACCGCCTTCATGATCGGAATGAGCAACCATGAACAACCTGATGAGCCTGAGAAATTCATCTTCAGGGGCATCGATACCGAGCATGTGGACGAAATCTTCTGAAAGTCTCATATCCGGATCAGGCTGAACAAGTTCACCCTTGTTGTAACGTAGACGGTAAATAGCGGCAGCGATCGAGG
>RHKR01000612.1 GCA_008363265.1 Chlorobiota bacterium | reverse complement strand
GTGAAACCATAGTTGGTGAACTTGCCGTCCATCACAGGGTTCCATACGATATCCACGATGCCGAAAGGAGTGACATACTCTTTCAGGTTAACACCGTAGATGTTGGTTACAGGGCTTGGATTCAACTCGTAACGAGCTTTGAGGAACTTGTTGAGTTCGGTGAGCTGACCGCTACCGCACATATGCAGCTTTCTGCTACCGCCCTGAGCGAACACTTCCTGCAGATGTGCATCAAAAGTATCCTCATCAAGTGTCGGTGAGTAGCTATTCACATTACTCGAGATGCGACCAAGGAAGCCATGCCCCCAACTGGTGCGGTAGTTGCCCGATGTAGCATATCCTTTTACCGGAGCAAAGAGGAAGTAGCGCTCCGCTTGGAGCTTCATTTCCTCGATCTTTTGAGCGACCAAGGCAGGGTGATCCACACCGTCAGTCCAGTTCTTACCGGCCTGATACCTTCCCGTGCTCGCGATCGAATCGGAGAAGATGGTCAGATAGTTCTCAAGCACTACTTCACCGCTTCTCGAACCACCTCTTACACCATCGTACTCAGTTACTCTCGAACCGATTATCTTGAGATAACCACCCTCGGTCTGAAGTAATACCAGATTTGACACCCCATCGATATGAGTGAGCACAACCTGAGTCGTGTTTTTGGCGGAGACGAAAGCCATCTGATCGGTCTCTTCAATGAGAACAATATCACCTGTGCTGAAAATGGTGATATCCGTGCAGTTTCCCGATGTAAGAACCAGCGTTGCCGGTGTACCCGAAGCAGTTATTGTTGTTTTGTTCGTGGTCTGATGGGGCATGTAACCCTTCTCGAACCATTCGAACTTTCCAAGCTGGCTGGTGACTTCTTTCGCCGGCCTTCCTGACTCGATGTCCGGCAGCTGATTCAAAGCTACCGCATTTGCTGAACTATTTACGCCACTTATGATAGGCATTGTAAACCTCTTTTTTTCAAATTAAACCAATTTTTGCAGCTCTTTCACAAGCTCGGAACTTCCTTCTCTGGGTGCCGGTGGTGTAGGACTTCCTGCTCCCGGTTCACGCCCGCCTGCCTTGAATTTCAATTCCACTTGTGTTTCAACTGCCTTTTTTAATTCTTCTTCTAATGCACTCAGATTTTTCTCGGTTGTTTCCTCATCATCACCCAAGAACCTGTCAATCAGCGAGACCGGCAAACCTTTTTCAGTCGCCTTTTTGATCGCCGCAGTCAGAAGATCTTTCTTCTTGATTTCTGCCTGCTGATCGTTTATCCTCTTCTCCAGCTCGCGCAGTTTCTTTGCTTCCTCAGTTTCGGGTGGAAACCTTTTGGCAATTTCATCATCAAGAATCTTTTGCAGATTGTTGGTTTTGAAAGTCTCAATTCCTTTCGTCACCTTGGCATCTGTCAAACTCTGAAGAAGTTTTTTCCCCTCGTCGGTATTCTCTACAAAGTCCTTCACCGTATCAGTGCTCACCGGTTTAAGTCCTTGTACGAACCCGATCAGATCTTCTCCGGCTTCCTTCTCCTTCAAAAACGCGATCAATTTCTCTAAGTCCATTCCTAACTCCTTTTCGTGCCCTGCCGGTAGTCTGCCCGTGCAGTTCAACAATTGCGAAAATTTTTAGGTGAATTTTAGGTGAGTGGGCGAGGCAAATCAACCTAAACTTTTTAGGTTAATCTAAAAGTGGTGCGGAAAGAAACTCATAACTCTTTATTATACATAGAGTTAGAGATTAATTTTTCTCCTTATTTTTTCTCTCAAAACTTGACCCGTATTGCTCCAATCCTATATTAATCATAAGAAATTAAACATAACACGGAGACATAAAAATGCAAACAAGAACAATCAGCAACAGATCAATTGAGATAGCAAACAACCTTAGTAGAATGACAACGACCATCACCGAACATGAAGCACATTACGAAATGTATAAAGATTGGGTCGAACAAAGTCAGATCGCTTTCGAAAAAACCAATGACGAAAACCACCTTAAAGATATCGAGAGATACAGCAGGAAAAGAGACGATGCGAAACAAGCTCTTGACTCAGCAGTCCAGGAATGGAACCAGTTAATTCAGAACTCAGTCCTCAATTGCCAATAAGAAAGGAAATGGAAATGAAACCACAGATCAAAGTCAATGATACAGAATTCGCGATTTTCAAAATTGAAGAGAACACCGATGAAGTATTTCTAATGGAAGCAACCTACATCGCCGGAGACATCGAGAGATGCCAGACCGCAGAAGAAGTAATCCAGCTCATGAAAGAGTACTCAGACTTCAAAGCAGGCGAAATGAGGGGACACCTCTTCATTCCATATTTCGCAAACCACAAATACTCCGGACTCGACAGGTCAGAAGCCTTCGATACGACCACCGGACAGTTTATAGAACTCAACAACCAATAACCAAAAGGAGAATCACAATGAAACTTCAGCAAACCCTCAGAAACC
>RHKR01000085.1 GCA_008363265.1 Chlorobiota bacterium | reverse complement strand
CTCTGGCTCCTCGACAAGGGTGGCTACCCCGTTTTTACCGGGGCACCTCTCGACGCTATCACCCACTTCAAGACATGTGCCTGGCTGAATCATCCGGAGGAGCGGGAGTGCGCGGAGTGTGGTGCGCTGAACCCGGAGCTGATATTCAGGATCATCGAAGATACCGGGGCAATGGGAGACGCGAGGAAAACCACCCCCGATGAGTGGAACGCGATCTACCGGGAAGAGGAAAAGAAAAAGGAAGCCATCCCCGAAACCCCTCCGTCACCGGTTCACCGGGTGCCAAAGCCCTCTGTTTTCGGACAGTTCGCTGTATATTTTGAAAGAAACCTGAAAGTAAAGTCTGCCAACAGGGGGTATATCCTTGTCACTCTGCTTCAGACCCCGTTGCTCGCCCTTCTGGTATCGTTTTTTACTTGGTTCAGCGGGGGTGAGGGATACTCACTGGCGGCGAATAAGTACATCCCCGTTTACATCTTCATGAGCGTGATCGTGGCACTTTTCAGCGGGATGATGGTGAGTGCAGAAGAGATCATCCGCGACCGGGCGGTGCTTAAGAGGGAGAAGTACCTGAACCTGAGCCGCGGCAGTTACATCAACAGCAAGGTTTTGTTTCTGGTGATCGTCTCGGCAATACAGTCGCTGGTTTTTGTTCTTATCGGCAACTCGATCCTTGAAGTGGGGGGGCAGTTCATGCTTTACTGGGGTGTCCTCTTTTCGGCGTCGTGCGTTGCCAACCTGATCGGTTTGAATCTTTCCAATTCGCTCGGTTCGGCTGCCGCGATCTACATTTTCATTCCCGTTATCCTGATACCGCAAATACTCCTGGGTGGCCTCATAATTGAGTACGATGATATGCCGGGCAAATTCAGCGACAATAACAATGTCCCCCTGATCGGCGACATTTCCACCTCCCGCTGGGCATATGAGGCGATCGCGGTGGGGCAGTTCCGGTATAATCGCTACCAGTCTCCTGTATGGCAATCAGAAAAGCGGTTTTACAACTACAACTGGTATGGAAGCATCCTCCTCCATGAGCTTGAACGCAGGCTCGACGGAAACACCGGCGGCACTGCACCATTGGAAAAGCACGACAGTATCATCGTCACTACTGAGTTGAGGCTGATTTATGACGGCTATCCGTCACTTCGCCCATCCGGTCCCGATCTCTCCCGCGCGGGTCTGCTGGCAGAGGTAAGGGAGCTGAAGGAGAATTTCCTCTTTATGCGTTCCGGTGCAGCCCGGGCAAAAGATTCGGTGCTCGCTGCCGGAAAGGAGAAGATGGGGGAGAAAGAGTTTGAGAATTTCCGCGACACCTCATCCGTCTCTACGCCCCTGTTTATAAAGAGCCCGAATCAGAAACAGGTGACGCCCACTTTTACGCCTCTGATAAAGTTATTGCCGGTTACTCGATCGAAACCCCCTGGCTCAATGCAGCTGTCATCTGGTTTCAGGGGCTGGTGCTTTATTTTATTCTGTTGTTTAACATCCCCGCGCGGTTCAGGAAGGGGTGATCGCCTGGCCTGGGGGCTGCTTCATGGCAGGACCATATTCACGGTCCTTGTTTTCTCCCACCGTTTTTAAATCCCAACGACTTATTTTTGTAAATGAATCTCAACTTTCACAGGTAACTTATGACAACAGAACTTTGGGCACGCCTCCAGTTCGCGTTCACGGTATCGTTCCATTATATCTATCCACCTCTCAGTATCGGTCTCGGGGTGATACTTGTGATAATGGAAGGGCTCTATCTGAAGACCGGAAACAAGATGTATGAAGTGATGACGAAATTCTGGGTAAAGATCTTCGCTCTCACATTTGCGATGGGTGTCGCGACCGGCATTGTTATGGAGTTCGAGTTTGGGACGAACTGGGCTGTCTATTCCCGGTATGTCGGCGATATTTTTGGTAGCGCGCTTGCCGCCGAGGGAATTTTTGCTTTCTTTCTCGAGTCCGGTTTTCTCGCCATTCTCCTTTTCGGGTGGAACAGGGTCAGCCCCAAAATGCACTTCTTCGCTACCATGATGGTTTCACTCGGCTCGATGCTCAGTGCCGTCTGGATCGTGGTTGCCAATTCGTGGCAGCAAACACCAGCCGGATACCACATCGTGGTTAACGATGGGGTGGCGAGAGCTGAAATAACTGATTTCTGGGCGATGGTGTTCAACCCATCCAGTGTCGACAGGCTTACTCACACGCTGGGCGGAGCATTCCTCGCCGGAGCATTCCTGGTTATCTCGGTCAGTGCTTACTACTTGCTTAAAAAAAGGCATGATGATATTGCAAAATCCGGAATGAAGATCGGACTGGGATTCGCAGTGTTCGCTGCTTTCTTCCAGCTTTTTACCGGTCACTCAAGCGCATCCGGTGTGGCGGAAAATCAGCCCGCGAAACTTGCAGCTTTTGAAGCGCATTACGACTCGTCAGCTGCAGCCGATCTATACGCATTCGGGTGGGTGGATGAAGAGAACAAGACAGTACACGGACTCGCGATCCCCGGGATGCTAAGTTTCCTTATTCACGGAGATCCAAAAGCCCCGGTTAGAGGGCTTGATGCCTTCCCGAAGGATGAACGCCCGCCTGTTCAGTTCACATTTCAGACCTATCATCTGATGGTGGCGATCGGGTTCACACTTATAGGGCTCACACTTATCTCCCTGTTTCTCTTGTGGCGGGGAAAACTTTTTACAACCACTCTGTGGCTTAAGATACTTGTGGTCTCGGTGTTGCTTCCCCAGATAGCCAACCAGATCGGCTGGTACACGGCTGAGGTCGGAAGACAACCCTGGATCGTTTATGGACTCCTGAAGACTTCCGATGCCCTCTCGAAAACCGTAACCTCTGAGCATATTATTTTCTCGCTGGTTCTGTTCACACTAATCTATGCCGGCCTCTTTGTTGTCTTCCTTTATCTACTCGATAAAAAGATAAAACACGGCCCGGATGAGGTGGCGATGGAATTTGATGTTGACGGTAAACAAAGGATGACGGTGTAGCCATGGAATTTACATTTGACCTAAATACGATCTGGTTCATTCTTATCGGCGTCCTTCTTGCCGGATACGGCATCCTTGACGGCTTCGACCTTGGGGTTGGCTCACTCCACCTCCTGACCAAAAGCGACCTTGACCGGAGGCTTCTCCTTAACTCGATCGGCCCCGTTTGGGACGGTAACGAAGTGTGGCTTGTCACGGGTGGCGGTGCCCTTTTCGCGGCATTTCCTGACGTTTACGCCACGGCCTTCTCCGGATTTTACATTCCGTTCATGCTTCTCCTCTTCATGCTGATATTCAGAGCCGTCTCGATCGAGGTCCGGAGCAAGAGCGAAGGGAAGAGGTGGCGCGCCAACTGGGACAGGGCCTTCTCCGTCTCCTCGATCGTGATCTCATTCCTGATCGGTGTGGCGATCGGAAATGTTATCATCGGTGTTCCGGTTGACAGGAACAAGGAGTTTTACGGTAATTTCATCGACATGCTGAACCCGTATGCATTGCTTGTGGGACTTACCACGGTGGCCGCCTTCATGATGCACGGCTCGATATACCTCGTAATGAAAACCGAAGGAGCACTGCAGCAACAGGTGAAGGGATGGGTGAACAACACCATAATCTTCTTCGTGATAACTTATGTTACCGCCACGATGGCAACCCTGATCTACATCCCCCATATGGTTCAGCCGTTCAGGGATCACCCGGAGTTCTTTGCTCTCGCGATCCTTAACATGCTGGCGATCGCCAACATCCCGAGGGAGGTTAACCGGGGCAAGGAGTTTCTCGCATTTCTTTCGTCATCGGCGGCAATTCTGAGTCTGATGGCACTTTTTGCCGTTGGTCTCTTCCCTAACTTCCTGATATCATCGATCAATCCGGAGTACAGCCTGACCATTTACAACGCGGCTTCATCGCAGAAAACGCTCGGGATAATGCTCACGATGGCGATGATCGGCATTCCGTTCGTCCTCGCCTACACGATCAGTATCTACTGGGTCTTCAGAGGGAAGGTGAAACTGGATAAGATGAGTTATTGACAGTGGTTAGAGGTTAGAGGTTAGAGGTTAGTAGGGAAAAGAATTTCATGTGACTGCATGATATGTTTTACACTGGATCGGGTGATTGCTTGACTTTCACCTGATTTTGTGTTTTATTTAGTCCTGAAATTTAATCTTTAAAGAAGGAGGATGCCATGTTTTCTGAAAGAGAAAGCAATGGATGGATTCTGGTTGAAAACAAGCCGGAAACCGTAAAATATAAAGTTCTGCTTCTTCCGGGGCTTCAGGGCTCCGATCTTGTATTTAGAAAGCTTTTAAACTCAACCGTCCTCGAAAAGGCCGGCGTACACTCCATCGCCGGCAACCCTCCCGGGTTCAAAGGGCTCCCCGTACCGAAGGCTTTCGACCACGCCGTAATGTGCTTCGCCATACTCTACTAAGAGATGGCAAAGGAACTGCAGGCTGATATGATCGTGGGGCACAGCTTCTCCGCGAATGTCCTTATCGAGCTCGCAGCCCGCGGCAGGTTCACCGGTAAAATGGTTCTCATCTCCCCTGCCCTGAACAGAAATGCCGAAACAAAAGAACTTCTTATGCTCGATTCAATGAGCCGTAAACCGGTTATCAGCGGCCTGATGTGGTGGCTGACTTATCAGATGATGGGCTCGGTTTTTGAACCATACTTTTCCGATAAAACAGAACTAGCCGAAGCTGTTAGAGCGGGAAGAATGATACCAAGATCGATCGGCCGAAAGGTGCTCCTCGGTTATTTCGACCACCTCGATCAGTTCAAAGACCTGAAAAGCCGCCTGATGGAAACCGATGTGCCGGTATGGTACCTGCGCGGATCGAAGGATGACATAAAGTTTACCGAAGACGACAAGGAAACACTCCTCCGCTCAAGGATGATCCATTATGTCGAGATACCTGATGCCCGCCATTTCGCAATGATCGATAAACCCGATGAAGTGGCCGCAGCGATAGTTAAGGCTTTGGAAACCTGAAAAAATCAACAGTTTATCCGGCCGCGATAACGACTGCTATTTTTTCCTTGAGTAGGAGGTCTCCCACAGGATCGACTCGTTTTTATCCCGGGTGACGAACATCTCGATGGTGAAATTATCGATATCGGAAGATTTAAGCACGCATCTAAAGTTAACTTCCTTCTTCATTGCCGCGTCTACAAACGAGCCGAACATCTCGAGATAGCCTTTGTTGAAGTCCATCTTGCCTGATGAGACCGTAAAGCCCGTACCCATGTTGTCGATCCAGTAAGCCAGAAATTCCTGCTTAACATTATCGAAACCGAATATCTGGATCGCCTGAAAAGGCATCCCCCACGCGGTGCCGTCATGGGTCATCTGGAGGTAGCGCCCACCGAGGATCATCTCACCTATAGCGGTCCCTTTTTCGATCGCCGGCTCTTTGCCGGGCTCACTGAAGATCTTCATCTGGTAGTCCCAGTTCCCTTCACTTTGGGCGAGGTGCTTGTGGAACGGGCCCGGTGTAAGGTAGTCCATGTATGCTTTCATCTCTTCAGCCGTCTGCGCGAAGGCAGCAAAGGTGAAAAGAACTGCGAGGATCAGTGTAAGTTTTTTCATGACGGTTCCTGTCGAATTGACTTGGTAAAAGGGGCCGTCCGCCACTCATTCCCGGGAGAAACTGACGGTCCTTAATTAAAAACCTGTGGTCGACAAAAATAGTGTAATTTTTTAACAATCCAACTTAAACCCGTGTGAGCAAAGATGCATCTAATCTGATACCGCCGGCTTATTTTTGCACAATACGGATATCTGTAAAACCAATGCACATGAAAATTTCCGGAATTGTGATCATACTCTTTTTGCTGATCTCATTTCCGGCCACATCACAGGACCTTGAACTCAGGAAGAACACCTTTCATTTGCCTGTCGCAATGGGGGTGGGGGAGGTGGTGCACACTATCGGGCTGGCCACGGCGGGTCTGCCGGAGGATGTTATCGAGACTGTCGACGCCTTCAGGGCCCCACTTCTCGCTTACCGGGTAAAGACCGGCCTTCCATGGAACCTCTTTGCGACAGGAGGTCTCGAGTCGAACATCATTACCTGGCATTTTTCGGCCGGACTGAACTGGAGCCATGAGTTTGGTGAGCTCGGTATTTCGGCCGGCGCAGATGTCGCTTTCTGGTTCGGCTGGCTCGATCAGGAAGGATTCGATACCAGAATGAACGGATGGCAGTTGTACCCGAATATCACCATCGGTTATACCTTCCCACGTTTCAGCGTATCAGTCCGCTCAGAGTTGATGATCCCCTTCAGGCAAAGCACACGGATAGGAGATATATTAACTTCGGAAAGATCAAGAAGAGTGGAGGGATGGTCGGTTGGTATTTACATTGAACAGCCGCTCTGGAAGGATAATTACGCCGTGATCGGGTTCAAATCGAACTTTACGAAATTCTATTATCCCATGTGGGCAGGTTTCTCGACTTTTGATCGCTTCTTCTACATTCCGGAATTCATTATAGGATTCAACCTGTGAAAAAGAGAATTCCACTCCCGTTGATCCTGCTTTTATTGCTGAGCTCGTGCGACAATCCGGTCGAGGTGGCCGTGCCTGTTACGGATCCTGAACAAATCATGTCGCTGACCACTCCGCTTCCCGCCCCGTCAAAAAGTGTAATGGAGGGCATCTACACCGTGGTAAGCGGAAAGCCTGTGTTTGGAGACGAGGTTGTGGTGAAGTGGAAGGGGAATAAACTGGCGGTCTTTACATCGAAGGAAGCGGGTTATGCCGTTCTCGATGCCGGCAGCCTTGACTCTACCGTTTATATCACAGGATACTGGAGGCAAAGGGTCGGTACCGGTACCGGGCCTGTTAGCATCGCGATCGCAAAGGATGAAGGGGCCGCCGGGATAATAAAAGCCGATACTTCTGCGGTTGGGATTGTTATCCGGGGTACATACGGCGTAGGAACCACTTCACAAAGGAGGGAACTTGTGCTGCAGTATCTCCGGCCGTTCAGTGGATTTGTGAAAAACAGCAGATTCCTCGTGATCGCGCACAGGGGCGGTGGGCGGAATTCCGACTATCTCGGCTGTTCCGAGAACACGATCGAGATGATCAGCAGGGCCGAAGGGTATGGTGCCGATGGGATAGAGATCGATGTTAAAGTATCGAAAGACGGTGTACCGTTCCTCTACCATGACGATGACATCAACCTCCGACTCACCCAAAAGGGCGTGATCTGGGGTAAGATAGAGCAGTTCTCATGGCCGCTGCTGAGCACGCTCATCACCCTGAAGAACGGTGAAAGGATACCAAGCCTTCAGGATGCACTTCAGTATATTATCGACAACACAACACTCAGGTTCGTGTGGCTCGACCTTAAGTCGGAAAGCGATGAGATGCCCCTGGTTGCCGCAATCCAGAAGGAGATGCTTAAAAACGCCAAGGCGGCCAAACGGGATCTTGAGATCGTGATCGGTCTTCCCACTGAAGATAAAGTGGCGAATCTGATGAAAATGCCCGCCCATGACAACATACCAACACTTTGTGAGCTGTCTCCGGAACTGGTAAGGGGAGCGAACTCGCTCGTCTGGGCACCGCGCTGGACACTCGGGACTCAGAACAGCATAGTTGCGCAATTGCAGGCGGAAGGGAGAAGGGCTTTCGTTTGGACATTGGATGATCAGACCTTCATAAAAAGTTTTATCGATGAGGGAATATTCGACGGAATCCTGACCAATTACCCCTCGGTAGTTGCATATTACCATTATATGAGGTGATCAGATGCGGCTGCTAAATGTGATCATCCTGCTGTTCGTTTTATTTACGGTAAACACGAAGGCTCAACTGAGCGAGGCTTTGTACAATCTTACCCTTGAGGCGGGTGGAGGCCTCTCTCGTCATCTTACTACTATGGAACAGCCGGGGCTGAACCTTACCGGCTTCGGCGGCACCCTCAGAGTGATGTGGCACCCGGAGCACCTTCTGAGTGTGGGTGTGGAAACAGGGTACCATCACATCTACTCGATTCAAACTGATGTGTCGGTCTATGGATTCGGTAAATCCACCGCTGAAGTGTCGATGGAGGCGGTGCCGGTGATGGGTGTGCTCTCGATGAGGATATTCCCCAAGACGCTCCCGTATCTTGAAGTGAAGTACGCGACCGGGATTTATCTGCTGATCTCACGCGGAAGCGGATTCGGGAACAAGATGGCGAGTACCCAGTTCAGCATCGGTGTCGTGGGTGCGGTGACTTATCTCGTGCCTGTAACGCGGACACTCTCTTTGGGAGGAGAATTGAAGTACGGCTATATCTCGAAGATACAGGATTCAGACCTGTCGCTTCAGATCATGGGCTCCTGGCGGTTTATGACCTGGTGACCCCCGGGGGTATTGGCAGAACCGTCATGAAGTCGTAATTTGCACTTCATGAATAGACTTTTAAGATCTTTTGCACTTTTTCTTTTGGGTTCGTTTAGCATCTTTGCTCAACCCGATCCCGGAACACTTGGTCCGCAAGCCCAGGGGTGGTACAGCGAAACCGTATCCCGGGACAGCCGTTCGATGAACTGCCGTATCTACTATCCCGCTCTTTCCGACGGTGAGAACGCCCCGATCGATGCATCACAGGGGCAGTATCCGATCATAGCTTTCGGACACGGTTTCCTGATGCAGACAGGATATTACATTTCCCTCCTTAAGCAACTTTCATCCCATGGATTCATTGTGATAGCACCACAGTTCAGCGACACTCAACATGGAGAGCTGGGCAAAGACCTGATCGCGTGCCTGAATCACATAAAGAACCTGTCGCGAACCCCGGGGAACCGCTTCTTTAACCTCGCCGATACTTCAAGAACAGGTGTTTCCGGCCACTCAATGGGTGGTGGCGCCTCACTTCTTTCAACCATTTATGACACAACCATCGTGGTCGCAGCTCCTTTCGCGGCTGCCGAAACCACACCCACGATCATCGGCTCGATAAACAACACAAAATCGTGGATATATCTGATATCCGCCCAGAACGACGGTATCACACCACCCGCGACAACGCAGATACCGATGTACAACAACACGCCGGGCAAAAAGGGGCTGCTCACTCTGAAGGGAGGCAACCACACAAAATTCATGGATACAGGGATATTTGACTGGACCGACCCCCGCGGTTACCTCAGCCGCACCAGACAGATATACCTCTCGCAGAAATATCTTACCGCTGTGATGAGATACCTTCTTAAGGGTGAGAACCACTACGGCACATTCGCGTTTGGTGATTCAGCCGCGGCTGATACCTCTGTTGTGCTGGAAACGACGGTTGGCGTTAAGGATGAAGCACAAACCCTTCCGGGTGAATTCCGCGTTTCTCAGAATTATCCGAATCCGTTTAATCCTGTCACAAGGGTTGAGTACACCCTTCCAGTC
>RHKR01000611.1 GCA_008363265.1 Chlorobiota bacterium | reverse complement strand
ACGAATTCCCGCAGGTGGCCGGCATGGTTACGATCCGCCTATCCACAAGTTGAAATATGGACGGGATGGACCGAAGTGCAACTTCCTGAAACGGCAGTGCGCCCTGACGGGCTTGCCTGGGGTCGGATTCAGGGTTTCGAGACCTTGTTCTGGTTGGAGACTGGGGATGAGCACAAAAAGAAGGAAGAAATAGAGGATATTACACGAAAGAGATGGACAAAGGCATTAGCATTCTGCCGGGAAACTGGTGTCCGGCTTATATATGCACAGGTAAGCCCGGATTGGGTCAAGAAGGCAGCTCTCTGGGCATTTAAAAATTTACCTGAAGACATCGCAGTGGTGATAGGTAATACACGTAGATTTGGAATATTACCTACTACAATATAATTAATTACTTTAAGGATCAAAGGTGGCAAAAATATACCCAGAACACTTACCAGAAAGTGTGATAAGTGACCCCAAGAGACAGGCTGAAAGAAAGGTTTTCGAAACACTCTCAAAATTGGGCTCACCTTTTGTCGTTTTTTATAGTGTTACCTGGCAAGCACGGAAAGATGGTTATGCCCGTGATGGAGAAGCGGATTTTGTTATTGCTCATCCTGATTATGGCGTGTTGGTTCTTGAAGTAAAGGGCGGTGGCGTCGCGTATGATGCAGCTACTGGACAATGGACAACTACGGACAGATATGGCGAATCTTTTGTCATTGACCCTGTGGAACAGGCGAAAAAGAGCCATTACACTTTGTTGGATAAATTCAAAGACTTACCGGAGTGGGATAGCAATCGTTTTCTGACAATCGGACATGCCGTATGTTTCCCTGATGTGGTGGTAGACAATAAGCCGTTGCGATTAGATTTATCGCGCGACATCGTGATTGACCACAATGACTTGGAAAAAATCGAAGAAAAGATTCAACGCATATTTGAACATTATGCCGAGAAGACCAGGCGAGCACCTCTGGGCAGGGATCGTCTGGCAATTGTCGAGTCTTTGTTAGCACGGTCTTTCAAGATGACCACTCCTCTGGGTGTGGAGTTGGATAGGGAAGATAAAAAGCTGATTGATCTGACCGAAAGGCAATTCATATTGCTCAATTTCCTTGCTTCGCGTCGTAGGGCTTTGATCGCTGGATGCGCAGGTTCGGGAAAAACCATGCTGGCTGTCGAAAAAGCGCGCCAACTTCACGAACAGGGATTCAATGTTCTTCTTACTTGTTTTAATGCAGCGCTGGCAGATGACCTGGCTCAGAGATTGCCAGAAATAAGCGTTTTACATTTTCATGGATTGTGCAAGGAATTGGCTGGGCAAGCAGGCTTTGCCATTCAGTCTGCAAAAAGCGAACAGGAATACAACGAGGTTGTGCTTCCTGATATGCTGATGAAAGCCGTGGACGAGACGGGACCGATGTTCGATGCCATTATTGTGGATGAAGGTCAGGACTTCAAGGAAACTTACTGGATTGCGCTCGCCAGCTTATTGAAAGAGAAGGAAGGCATTTTCTATGTTTTCTATGATGACAATCAAAATCTATACGGCGGCACTTCATCGTTGAAAGGTATTGTTGACGAAGAGCCGTTTTTACTGCCTGAGAATTGCCGAAATACAAAATCAATCCATAAAGTGGTAAATACTTTTTACAGTGGGCGCTCTCGAATTACTTGTAATGGTCCGGAAGGCAGGACGCCTGAACTACATACTTATCGAGACTCGGCAGAAATGGTCAAGGGCATACAGAGTGTTCTGAATAAACTGATCAATGAAGAACACGTGCCAATAGAGGATGTTGTGATTTTGACTCCGCATGCACAAGAGCGAAGTATGCTGAAAGCAGGATCAAAACTCGGCAATTTTAGCCTGACCTCCAACCCACCCCAGCGCAGGAATGAAATTCAAGCAACAACCATCCACCGCTTCAAAGGTTTGGAGCGTAAGGTGGTTATTCTCGCG
>RHKR01000610.1 GCA_008363265.1 Chlorobiota bacterium | reverse complement strand
ATAGTGTTCAGCAGCTAATTTTTGGATACCGTAAGAATTCATGGGCATGCAACGCTCATCTTCTGTGAAACGATCCCCTACCGCTGAAGTTCCATAAACAGCACCACCACTACTGGGATAAATAAAATGCGGTTTCCGTCCGTTTCTTTCGATCGCTTTCAAAATCTTGAGCATCGGAATCAGGTTTAACTGGGTATCCTCCACCATATCCTGATCAGAAGTCAAAGGTGAGTTCGTGTGCGCCAAATGAAATATTATATCCTGTCCATTTACAAGACGAGCGCAATCATCCTCATGTTGCAGATCACCTTGCAGCCAGCGGACAGGCATATTTTCCGGTGCGGGAGTGCGGTCAAATGCAGTTACATCCATACTCGGCAGGGTAATAAGTCGCGAGATCAGAGATCTACCAATTAATCCGTTCGCGCCGGTGATGCAAATTTTCATTGAATAGTCCCTAATACATGCTCGATTTCCTTCAGCATACGGATAAAGGTATACTGACGCGCAATACTTCGCGCTTTTTCCGAAAGCAACTCTCTCAGCTTATAATCTGTGGTTAAGCGGACAACCGCTTCTGCAAGTTTTCGTTCATGTCCTGGTGGAAAAAGCAGTCCTGTATGTAAATGATCCACGATCTCCGGATTGCCGCCTGCATTAGATGCGATTGTCGGGATACCAGCCCCAAGCGCATAGATCAGTGTTAGCGAAAACGGCTCGTAAAGGGAGGGGAATAAAAAGATGTCATGGTTTTGGAACAAGGTGAAAAGTTCATCTTCTGCCACCGGCTGTGCAAATTTCACAATATCCACCACTCCAAGCGCTGCAATTCGGTCTTGGATGCGTTCGACGTAAGTGCGATCGCGGTCGTCGCCCAACACTGTAAGATGCACCTTCAAGCCGGGCAGGGCGCGCTTTATCGCAGGCAGGGACTCAATCACGGTATGGACTCCCTTAAGCTCTACAATACGCCCTGCAATAAGGAGGTTGACCTCTCCATTTTTCACGAGTTTTTTTCGATCGGTAAAATCGTTTTTGGGCTTTTCGGGAAGGTTTACGCCATGATAAATGACTGTCTTGTTATCAAAGCCAAAATTGGCTTCGGCATAAAGGGTGCGCATGAAACGACTGGGAAAAATGGCATGTCCTGGCAACAAGAACTGCGGCTTTCTCCAACCGGAGAGCCAGCGTTTAGCCCTTAGGTAAAGCAACTCGGTTAATGGCCTTTTACTCAATACATTTTCGGCAAAATATCCCTGAATGAATGGAGCATTGAGAAAAGCGATCAGCCAATTATCTGTAAGCAGATACACAATCGGTTGTTTCATCTGTTTAATTGCATCCAGGAAAGGCTCATCAAAAAAATAGAGGTTCCAGACAAAAATCACATCCGGCTCAAATTGCTCCACAATCCTTTTCAGGGTTACGATATTATGAGCGCTCATTGTCACACGATGTTCTGGCGTACAGATAAACGGCTGGTATATATCAGTGTTATTGGCAAACAGCTTCAGGCCTCGTTCCACAGTTTGCCCGTTAAAGTTTTCGACCTTGCCGCCATAATCGCTGGT
>RHKR01000084.1 GCA_008363265.1 Chlorobiota bacterium | reverse complement strand
GTGATGTTTTTAGCAGGCATTACAAGTTTTGAGTGAAATTCATCAGGTGTAAAGAGGTGAGAGATGTCGCCGGTCCAGCCCGAGAACGACTTGTCGTTTCCGCACTCAACTCCCCAAATATGCACCGTATCCCCCACGTTATATAAACCACTCCCGTATCCATTGATGACGCTCAGTTGGAATGACTGAGCATGTATACAGCTTGCCAGGAGTAATAGCAGGAAAATCGTTTTCATTGATCGTCTTATAATTTTTTTAGCATTCAAACTGACAATTTAAGTCCGGATCAGGTTTAAAACGCAAAACCCCCGCATTTCTGCGAGGGTTTCAGTTGTGACCCCAAGGGGATTCGAACCCCTATTACCGCCGTGAAAGGGCGATGTCCTAACCTTTAGACGATGGGGCCATCTAAAGTCTAACAACAAAGAAGGGAGATGAATCAGTTCCTGACCGTGAAAACTTGCGAGCCCGAGTGGACTCGAACCACTAACCCTCAGCTTAGAAGGCTGATGCTCTATCCGATTGAGCTACGGGCCCATAGAATTCACGCAAGAATCTGCAGTGGTCGGGGTAGCAGGATTCGAACCTGCGACCTCCTGGTCCCAAACCAGGCGCGCTAGCCGGGCTACGCTATACCCCGGGGAATCCTGTTTCTAGTTTCTATGGGCGGTTAAGCCCCGCAATCATCATGTTAAGGAACTAAAAATAAATAGACTACAAATATAGGGGTAATCTGATTTTTATCCAAATATTTTTGAAAAATAGTTTGTTCCAAGAGAAATTTTTATTGCGGGCATCCGGATGATCGGAAGAATTGATGGGGAAGAAAATTCCCACGAAACAAACCGGTCGCCATTAGCGTTAAATGGGTAAATTTGTGTTTTGGATTTTAAAATCTTAACAGAGGAAATAATGCGCAGATTCTTAAGCGGAATTATATTTTTATCACTGATTCAAATGGCACTTCTGGCACAGGGCGGATACAAAGACCTCCTTGCGGAAGGGGATAAATTCCTGAATAAACGACCGCCGGATGTACTTAACGCGAGGATGAAGTACCTCGAAGCACTCGGCAAAGAGACGAAGGAGCCTGAAGTTTATATCAAGATCGCTATAACCTTCATCTACGCGAAGGATGAGAGATCAGCGAACCTGTATCTGAACGACGGTCTAAAGTTATTCGGTGACGGAAAATCGAATATGAAAGCCATTCTTACATATTACAAAGGAATGGTGAAAGAGTTCATTCCGCCTGACACCAAAGACACGAACAAGATCAAAAACCACTTCAGGGAGGCCATCAAATTTTATATGGAATCGCTGGAATACCTCGATGCACCCTCTTACACGTGGAATGAGTTTGAATTCTCGAAGATCAACGTGTTTAATGATGTCGGACGTGTAGCGATGATGATAAACGATGCCGACATGGGTAAAAAATACTTCAAAATGTGTCTTGGAGAGATCGGTGCCGACAAATCCAACCGTTATTATCTTATTTCACACTTCGGACTCGCCCAGATATACAAATACCTCGGGGTTTCTGACTCAGCTGTATTCCACTTCAATACAATTCTGGAAAATGATCCTCAGAACATCAATGCTTTAAGTGAGCTATATGGCCTCTATTTCGATTTCGGTGACTATGACAACGGACTGAGAGTTGTTAACAGGATCGACTCGATCATGACCGGAGTCTATTCGGGTCTGATCAAGAGAAAAGACGCTCCCAAGGATTCCATAAGCTACATTTCGAACATCCTTTACAATACGAAGATGGAAAAGGGACACCTGATGTTCAATTCCAAGAAGTATGATGAATCATTGGCCTATTATGCTGAGGCATACCCGTTTAAAAAGAACAAGAAACTTGTTGAACTGCTGAAGAAGATGACCATTCTGACCGATATGTCGAAAAAAGGTTATATGCCTGTGGTGAAGGATGCAGCCTTCATTGTTAAGGGAAATGAGTATTTCTTCTATGATTCATCCTCAGTTAGGATAAATCCGGATTCAACGCTTTCAGTAACTCTTCGTTCGGTTATCACCGGGGACGTTGATCTTAACATGGTGAATGTTTTCAATACCGACCCTGATCAGTCAGCACCCGACAAGATCGACAAGGTACTTAAAACAAAGTACGGGCAGAATGAGTACACTCTGACCATCACCTGCGGCAAGAATGATTATGTTCAGAATTCTGAAAAAAGATTCGACCCGGCAGGTAAGGATATCTCCAAACCGGGCAGTGGCAAGGCTGTTACTAAAACCGCCACACCCGACAGTCCGGATCAGCACATCCTGATGTTTCTCTGCAGAGCCGCGGGGTTATAGAATTTGACGATTCTCTTCCTCCTCAGGCGTTACATGAGGCCCCGGAACAAATCGGGGACTTACACCTTCTTTTCGCTTGCCGCAGTCGCAGGTATCGCACTGGGTGTGGCAACTCTCGTTGTTGCATTAAGTGTGCTTGAGGGGTATGAAAAAGTGATCAGTGAAAAACTCACAAATTTCGATGCCGACATCCAGGTGTTCGCTTACGGAAATCAGGATGTTACTGATGCCGCGAGCACAGTCGCCTTACTGAAGGGCGTTGCAGGAGCTGAAATTAAAAGGATCGATATTTCGGCGCAGAAAATTTGCATCCTGGGTAAGAGGAGGATAAATGAAGGGGTTACCCTGAAAGGGGTTGACAGCCTCTATCTCGGTAGCAGACAGGGTCTTGCCATTTTGGACGGCTCTTTCGGGCTCGAACCGGGACCCGACTCAGTAATGAAAGTTGTGATCGGCAAAACACTCGCAACCAAACTGCGTGTTAAAGCGGGTGACATGATCAATTTTTTCGCGATCAACGCTGTTGACCTGAATGATATGACAGCACTTCCGGCGGTTGAAAACTTTCAAGTTGCCGGGATCTATCAGTCAGGAATGGGGAAGTATGACGATGCATTCGCCTACACTTCATTGGGCACGATCAGGAAACTTTATGAAATGGGGGATAACATAAACCTGATCGAGATAAAACTGAAAGACCCGGCCAAAGTTAACAGTTTGCGGGATGAGATACTGCCACAACTTAAACATCCCCTGAGTGCTGTAACTTATGTTGAAGCCAATATGCAAATGTTCAACTGGATCGAACTTCAAAGAAAACCTGTTCCGATCGTTTTAGGCCTGATCATTCTTGTTGCCGCATTCAACATCATAAGTGCACTGTTGATGCTGGTTCTCGACAAAACCAATACAATAGGTACGCTTAAAGCACTCGGTGCCGCTCCCGGAATGATAACGGGAATATTTCTGGTACGCGGGATGCTTCTTGGTGTGGCGGGATCGCTCGCGGGCGTGGTATTAGGTTTCATTCTCGCATGGCTCCAGTCTGAGTACAGCATAGTCACTCTTAATCCGCAGGTCTATTTTGTTGACAAGGTACCGATTTCGATCAACCCGGTCTACTTTGTTGCTGTTTTTGCGATATCTGTCGCGTTGAGTTTTCTTTCCTCACTGATCCCGGCATTCGCCGCCTCAAGGGTAGATGCCGTTAAAGCACTGAGGTTTAACTGATGAGAACACCCCTTTCCCTCTTCTTCGCAGGAAGATATCTGCACAGTAAACGGAAGTTGAACTTCATTTCGATAATCTCATTTCTATCCGTTGGGGGGATAACCGTGGGAGTAGCCGCGCTGATAATTGTGCTGGCCATATTCAACGGTTTCGCGGGGATGGTAAGATCGTTCCTCGTAAGTTTTGAGCCTCATCTCAGGATCGAGGCAACCTCTGAAGAACCCTCGGAAGTGCTGGCTTCGGTCGGGAGGTATCTCGATTCAAGCAAATACCGGGAGAAGTTCACCCCGTTCGTTGAAGGTAAAACCGCGGTGATCTCGAGGGAATATAACAGGATCGCCCGGCTCAAAGGTATCACCCCGGGAACAGGTGGTGATGTTTACGGAATAAAGAACGCTCTGAAATTTGGTGAATTCAATTTTGATGGAGAAACACCTGCGGCATTTATCGGGATCAATCTTTCAGAAAGACTGAACATCGAAACAGGTGACACGCTTACTGTTTTGTCGCCCGCAGGAATTGAGAATCTCGCGGGTGGAGCGGGTAATATTCAGAACGTTCAGTTGATCGTGAAAGGCATCTATCAGTCTAAGAACAACGAATACGACGGCGACTATGTCTTCACAGATGTTGAAAATGCAGCTTTCGTTCTCGGCTATGGAGACGATGTTCAGGGCTATGAGATACGCTTTGATGATTACAGGGATGCCGACAAGGTAAAGGAGGATTTGATCGCCAAATTCGGTGACAAGGAACTCGTTTACTCAACCTGGTATGATCTGCATAAAGATATTTACAATGTGATGATGCTGGAAAGGCTTGTTGCCTGGTTTCTTCTTTCGCTTATTATTCTGGTGGCGGTGTTCAACATCCTGGCATCGCTTACAATGAGTGTTATCGAGAAGAAGAGGGACATCGGTATTCTCACAGCGATGGGGATGGAGAGAAACACGATAGTCAGGATTTTCATGATACAGGGGTTCCTGACAGGGGTGGCGGGAACTGTCGCGGGCGGACTTATCGGTTTGGGTGTCTATTTCGCGCAGATCAATTATCACATCATTCCCCTTGATCCTCTGAGATTCAAACTCGATCACCTGCCGATGGAGCTTCACGCCCTCGATTTTGTGTTAATACTCACCGCATCGATCGGACTTTCTTTGATCGCGTCGATCTACCCGGCGCGCAAGGCAGCAGCCATCGATCCTGTGGAAGCGATCAGGTGGGAGTAAACAGATACTAATTTATGAATGACATGAGTATGGATCAGATAATTAAAGGCACCGGCCTCAGAAAATCTTACAAAGTTTCAAAGCAGAATACGCTTGAGGTTCTCAAAGGCGTGGACATCGCCATCCCGGAGGGGAGGATATCTGTTATTGTCGGTGCATCAGGTGCAGGTAAAAGCACACTGCTGCACATCTTAAGCGGCCTTGACAGACCTGACTCAGGTACCGTAAATCTGTTGGGAATGGATATCTTTTCACTCAGTCAGAAGGCGCTTTCACGGTTCAGAAATCAGAATATCGGTTTCGTTTTTCAGTTCCACCATCTTCTGCCCGAGTTCACAGCTCTTGAGAACGTCGCCATTCCGATGATGATCGGGGGAAAAGGTAAAAAAGAGGCTTTCAAAAGGGCAGGCGAGTTGATCGCAATTACCGGACTTGAAAAGAGAAAGGATCATAAACCCGCGGAACTTTCAGGCGGTGAACAACAGCGTACCGCACTGGCAAGGGCGCTCAGCAACGATCCAAAGCTGATCCTTGCAGATGAACCCACGGGAAACCTCGATTCCTCAAATGCTCAGACGATCAACGAACTGTTCATCGATCTCCGCGATAATTTCGGCAAAACCCTCGTAATTGTAACCCACAATAAAGACCTCATGGCGATTGGGGATAACCTGATTGAAATGGCAGATGGGGTTGTGGTGAAGTGAACCCATTGATATTGAACAAAAAAAAGAGGCTGCCTTGATCGGGCAGCCTCTTTTTGTTTTATGGGATATCTATCAATAGTCCCTGTCGCTTCCGAAGAGGCGAAGTTTTCCGTCAACGTGAACATTGGTTGAATCAACTGTCCAGGTTGTTGTACCCGCGTCAAATTTGCCGATGTTATGACATCCGAAACAGTTGTTCGCGAACGAACCCTGAACGTGTGTACCACCGGGAAGCGGATTTCCTGTTACAGGATCACCATGGCATGTACCGCACTTCTTGCCGTTCGCACCATCAGTCCACTTAACAACATTTGCCTGGTTACCATTCTTAAAGTAGCCGTGGCAATATGTGTTCGCGCATCCTGTAGCGGTTGCGTACGATGGATCCGGTGTGTAGGTCGGAAGTGTCGCAGTGTAGTTCGGTGTTCCCACTTTGTTCGTCTGTGTCTTTGTGAAGGCACCGAAAATAACTTCAGCAGGGTCATCCGGATTGTCGATGTGTCCGGCAGCATAATAGGTCGCGGGGACAGTATGACATTCGGTACATGCAACAACCTTGCCCTGTACATTTGCGTAAAGGTGCGGATTGTGGGCGCCGTTGCTTGTCGGGGCAATAATTGAAGGATTTCTGTAACTGCCGTGACATGTGTTACATGCTTCCGGGCCTTTCGGCTGGGTGTGGCACCTTGTACAGTTGGCCACTCCGCCAATGATGCCGCCTTTATAGTCGGCAGCATGACATTTAACGCATGAGCGCATGTCATATTTGGCATTTTTAATGAGGACGGAGTGGTGATCCGTAGCGCCTCTGGTTACGATTCCGGGTCCATGAGCACCAGCAGCGGTGTTCACCGGGATGTTCTCTTTAACGTCGCTACACCCGGCGATCAGGAAAGCCAACGAAACCGTTAACAATGCAGAATAAAAATATAACTTTTTCATTTACTTCACCTCGGTGATCATTTATGGCAATAACCGCAGAAACCAACGCCGGCAATGCCGTTGGGTTTCGCGTTTGCATCTGTGTGACAACTGTAGCATACGGAGTTCATGTCGTTGTGCCAGTCACCCTTGTCGCTCTTCAGGAATCCGCCGACGTGGGTTTTTGGATTGGTGCCTTTGATACCATCAGCATCATTATGGCACTGAACGCATACAGGATCCGCACCGGCCGCATCATGGCAGGAGGCGCATGAAGCAAGGTCTCTCTTCGCGAGGAGGGCATGTTCGCCACCGCCTGAGCCCACACCGATGGTCATGAAGTTGTACTGGGTGTGAGAGAGGGGAACGAAACCACCTGCAGCGATATCAGAACCTTCTTTTGCATGACATGTCGAGCAGAATGTTTCGGTCTGATGGCATGACTGGCAGTCGGAAGCCCGGCCTCTGAAGTCGATCCCGTGTGAGAATCTGTAGTTCAGATCGTGAACTCTTGAAAGTTTCTGTACTTTTGCACCGTCTGTAAAGTTGCTTGACTCGCCCGGCATATAATGACTCTCGGGAGTGTTGCCTTCTGTCATTACCGCGTTTGCAAGGTGGCATTCCTGACAGGAATTATTGTCATGGCACATCATACAGTTTGCTCCCGGAGCCATTGCTGCGAACTTGTGCCTTGTAGTGAACTCGGCAAGTTCGTGTGTTTTTGGTACCAGGTTTGCTGTCGAGATGTGGCAGGCTTCGCAGGCATTGGTAGCAAGCTTTGTCTCGCCATGGCAAGTGTAGCATACATCCATTGGAGGATTGTATTTACCTTTTGTCTCCAGACCGGTTGAAAGGTTGATATTATTGTGGCAACCAAGGCATTTTTCGCCGTTCTGTCCCAGTGGAGCATTCTTGAGGTGCCAGGAGTGATCGAAAATGATAGCCGATGTCTTTTGCTTCAAAGGCTCAAAAACATCTTCATAGTGACAGGTTGAGCACTTGTCGGAATCTTCGACATCATGACAGCCGGCGCAGGTTGCTTTTTCGGGGAGCAATCTTGAGTTCAGGTTTGAGGCCGTTGTGACGCCTGAGTGGCAATCTTCACAAGCCATAACCGAGGCATGCTGCTGATGCGAGAATTTAATGATCTTCGATGGGGAACCTGATTCAACATGACTTCTTGAAGTGAAGGCTGAGAATACAAGAAACGCAACAGCGAAGACCGTCAGACTGAAATAAATATGTTTTGTTTTCATAGCTTTTTAATTTAAGTTAAGAGAGTTTAAGCTCTCTTTAATAATAAAATAAAGTGAATCTATTTATCACACTTAAAAAAAATAGAAAATGTTTGCTGCTCAATTTTTAAAATCCGGCAAACTGCTACAAAATATATATTGAATGAATGTTTAAAAATGTAAAAAACAAATTAAATAATCAAGTATTAAAAATTACTTGATTAAAAAACCCCGCTAAATGCGGGGTTTTTGATTAATTTCCTGTTATATGGTTAACCGAATTAACTATTTAATTAATACCATTTTTTTGCTGTCAGTAAAATCACCTGATGTGAGCTTATAGAAATAAACTCCGCTTGCAAGTGATGATGCATCAAACAGAACTGTATGCGTTCCTGCAAAGTATGAACCTGCAGTAATTAAAGCAACTTCACGCCCT
>RHKR01000083.1 GCA_008363265.1 Chlorobiota bacterium | reverse complement strand
TTTTTGCCGATTTTGTCCTTTCCTACTATTTCCAAGGCCGATTCTGATATTTTGCGCGCATACTTGTAGTAAACAAATTTTTCCTATATCCTGCAAAAATGCTTCATTGTAAAATGATTCCGCACAAACAAAATCATTACCAATCCTATTAAACAACCAGCTATACTGGTTGATCACTGCGACTAATTTCCCATTTTTATAATTCAGCGACTAATTTGCACCACTCGTGTCAGGAGGGCCAAGGACTCTTCCTTTCAGGAATAAAATTATCTCTCATTCCATATTGACCGGCAAAAACATCGTCGAAGAAAAAATCCAGGGCAAAAACAGATGAACCGGTGATGAGCACCAGAAGTAACAAAAAACGCAGTTTCACATTAAATTCCTAAATTATACTATCTTCGCCTTAAAATAATTAATTGTCTTCAGAACAGCAAATATTTCCCGAGATGATTTTCTATTATTAAAAGTAATGATCTCAGAATTTTTTTAATAATGAATTATGTGTGTTGAACGGAGGATGAAACCCAATTTTCACGCAAAAATATTAACTTGTATGATTGAATAATTTTGGTTTTTGCAAAGAGAAATGAAGACAAAGATAGATATCGCGAGGAACTGGTTACCGAGATATACCGGAACACCACTCGAGAAGTTCGGGAAATATATCCTCCTGACAAATTTTCATAATTATGTTGAGCAGTTCGCCGAAAGGTTTAATTGTGAGATAGAGGGAACCGGCCGTCCGATGCAGACGGCGACGAACAGTGACGGACTGACGATCATCAACTTCGGTATCGGCTCGGCAAATGCCGCTACTATAATGGATCTGCTGACAGCCGTTGAGCCCAAAGGGGTTCTTTTTCTGGGTAAATGCGGCGGACTGAAGAGATCGACTGAACTTGGCCATTTCATCCTTCCGATAGCGGCGATCAGGGGAGAGGGAACGAGTAACGATTATGCCCTCCCCGAAGTGCCGGCACTTCCCTCATTCAAACTTCACAAGTTCGTTTCAGAAATGATCGTAGACCGCGACCTCGAGTACCGCACCGGGGTTATCTACACCACCAACAGACGACTCTGGGAGTGGGATGACGATTTTAAGGATTACCTGAAAGAAACCAACGCGATAGCGATCGATATGGAAACGGCCACGCTTTTTACTGTCGGGTTCGTAAACCAGATACCGCGCGGCGCGCTTCTGCTTGTGTCTGATGTGCCGATGATCCCCGAGGGGGTAAAGACGGAGGAATCTGACAAGGAGGTAACGCGGAAGTTCGCGGCACTTCACCTTGAGATCGGGATCGAAGCGATGACGGAAATCGAGAAAAAAGGGGAGCAGATAAAACATTTTACATATCATTAGCCGGCCCGTTAAATGATATCTGTTTTACAGGATAACAGGCAGAAATTCTACTGGATACTGCAACTGGCAGGATGGGGAGGTTACGGCTTTCTTAACTTTCTGATCCTCTTTTCGGTCAGATCCGAAAGTCCCAAGCCTGAGCGGCTCGATACATTGATGCTTATCGTTGTCCCAAGTCTGATAGTAACCGGCATCGGTGTGACGCACCTATTCAGGTTCGTGATCAAGCGGTATGAATGGCTCGATCTTGAGCTGAAGGCGATTGCCCCGAGGCTATTGTTGGGAGCGATAACAAGCGCGGCACTGATCTTCACGATCATCTCAATCCCGTTGCTGATAACCGGCATGCCTAAAGACAGGCTTCTTTCGGCACCTAATATTATGATCAATCTGATCAACCTCTCGATCATCGTGCTTTTGTGGACGATAATCTACTTCGCGGTGCACTACTTCGAGAATTACCAGAAAGTTGAGATCGAGCGTTTCATCTGGGAGGCGGCGGTTAAGGATTTTGAATTGAAGACATTGAAGTCGCAATTGAATCCCCACTTCATGTTCAACGCGATGAACGGGATCAGGGCCTTGATCGAGGAGGATCCGGCGAAAGCGAAGAGATCGATCACACAGCTCTCGAATATTTTCCGTTATTCTCTTAATGTCGAGAGGAGTGAGACGGTTCCGCTTGAGGATGAGATAAGGACGGTGAACGACTACCTTTCGCTCGAGCATGTGCGGTACGAAGAGCGGCTCTCGTATAAAGTAGACATTGAGCCATCGGTTAATTTTGTGCCGATCCCGCCGATGATGGTGCAGACCCTGGTGGAGAACGGGATCAAACATGGTGTTTCAAAACTCCCGAAAGGGGGGGAAGTGACGGTAACAGCCCGCAGGGAAAGAGACGACCTGATTTTAATAATCACCAATTCCGGCACGCTCGATGACCAGTTGATGGCAGATTCAAAAGGGTTCGGTCTCGCGAACACAAGACACCGCCTTTCGCTTCTCTACGGCGAGAAGGCTTCTTTCAGCATCAAAAACAGTGACGGCATGGTGAAAGCTGAAATAATAATCCCAACCGGAGGAATAGAGAATGAAAGCTATTATAGTTGACGATGAACGCCTCGCGCGCAACGAATTGAGGAGGCTTCTCGCGGAGTTTACCGAAGTGGAGATCGTGGATGAAGCCGCGAATGTGGATGAGGGGGTAGAGAAGATCAGGCAGCATGACCCTGATGTGGTGTTTCTGGATATCCAGATGCCCGGCAAAACAGGGTTCGACCTCCTCGAAGAGCTCGACCGTTCACCCAGGGTTATCTTCACTACAGCTTATGATGAATACGCGATAAAAGCTTTCGAATTTAACGCTCTCGACTACCTTCTTAAACCGATTGAGCCCGCGCGACTGGCAGAAGCGATAAAGAAGATAAAGGTAGAGAAAAAAGAGGATGAAGAGCTCGAACTTAAATTGGTGAGCAAGTCGCTGAAGGCTGATGATCAGGTATTCGTGAAAGACGGCGATCGCTGCTGGTTCGTTAAGCTCGAAGAGGTCAGGCTGTTTGAGTCGGAAGGAAATTATGTAAGGCTCTTTTTCCGCGATCAGAAACCGTTGATCCTTAAGACCCTCAATTACCTTGATGAAAGGCTCGACGGCAGAACTTTCTTCCGCGCGAACAGGAAGCACATAATCAATCTGAAATACATTGAAAATATTGAGCCCTGGCTTAACGGCGGTCTTCTTGTTAAAATGAAAGACGGGAAGAAGGTTGAAGTATCCCGCCGGCAGTCGATAAAGTTTAAGGAGATGCTTTCTTTGTAGTGTAGAGTGTGGAGTGTATAGATAAAGGATGCGGACTGATGTCCGCATCCTTTTTTTGTTTAATTATTTGGGGAGTATCCTGAAGAGGGTCTTGTTGCCGAAGCCTCTGATCTCGGGGTAGTACATCAGCCCTGCATAGCTTGGTTCTGAAGTGTAGAATCCCGGTAACTGGGCTCTCAGGATGTAGGTGAATTCCATCTCCTGAGGGGCATAGGTTACGAAGAAGGTTATCTTCGAGTCACGTATCTCCTTGTCGGCATAAAACCAGTTCCAGTAGCCGGGCCAGTAGCCTGTGTGGTTCTGCTCACCCTCGATGTTGTAGAGGTGATCGTCCTTCACCAATTCATAACCGGCCGGCAGCATGTCTTCAACCATCATATACTGATCATCGGTTCTGTTGGTCTTCACTTTCAATTTTACCAGAAGCATGTCGCCAGGGAAGACCTTGTCGTGCGCTGCCTTGCGGTAAATGATGCTGTTGCCCGACCTGACTTCATTCAGTTTAAAGACCTCTTTTGTGACGTTGAACCTGTTCTCTTTTACGAATGAGAGATCGGGGTAATAGAGATCGGATTCGGCTCCCGCGTAAACCATCCCTTTCCCTTTTTTCACGATCTTGATCATATTTTTACCGTGTATCAACGGGAACACTGAATGCGAAAGTTTGATGTTCGCATCCGAGGGATAGAGGTTTGCCTTGTCGAATGATACCTTTCTGACCGATCGTCCGTTCACGAAAACCTCGGCGGTATAGTCAGGATCAAGTTCGTTGGTCATGGTAACATAATCAGTAAGGGCGAAAACGGCAGTGGCTGTCTGAAGAGTCGAGTGCCAGCCGTGCCCCTTCTGCTCGCGGATCAGCGTGCGCATGGCCTTGAATATCTTCGATGAATCATCACCGGCGGCGATCATAAGTTTGAGGGCGAACGCGGTGGCCTGAACCTTGTCGTTCTGCCATGTATAGTAGTTGTCATGACCCCAGAAGATGAAGTTCTGGTCTTCCACAGCCTGTTTCATCAGCTTCTCAAGCACCACTTTGGATGTGGGTTTGTCGGCGATGTTGTTGTAGCTGAGTCCAAGCAGTGCCGTTGCGTACGAACTCAGAGAATCGGCAAGCAGTTCATCGGTCAGTTTTGTAAAGTCGGCATTTTTCTTTGCCGTTGGTTCAACCGAGGAGTAAACCCAAGCGATATATGCAGCCGTAACACGGTCGATATTTTTCTCTTTCAGCAGCCTGGTGAGGGCCTCCTTCCCGCGCTGGTAGACCGCGGCGTCGACCTTGTATCCGAGTTTAATGGCCATATCGAGGCCGTAAACCACATATGCTGTCATGTACGGATTCACGGGATCATTCTTCCACCAGCCCCATCCCCCCTGTGAATTCTGGAACTCGTAGAGCCGTGCGAGTCCCTTGTCGATCACTTCAGGAAGTTTTTCAAGTGTCGCAGAACTGACCTTTACCCCGAGTTTATTTAGGGCATTTGAAGTGATCAGAGCCGGGAGGAACCTGCTCATTGTCTGTTCAACGCAGCCATAAGGATAGTCGACCAGGCCGTCGAGTGAGCTCAGCAGAGAGGTGGCGAGAGTCGGACTGACCGCAAGCGAGAGGCTTACAGTTTTCAAATTCACTCCGGCCGGAATGATGAACTCCATCGTCTTTTCAGTCTCAGTACCCTGAATAACCGTATTAAGATAATTTGTTGCTTTCACACCGAGAGGAATTACGGGGACGCTGATCCTCATCGCGTCAGACTCTTTGCTTGAGATCGCCTCAACGTACAGTTCGCTGTTGAAACCGGCGAACGGCACGGCGGTCTTGATCTCGACAGTGGCCACACCCTTCGATGGGATCAGTGCCTCGAACGAGTCGATGGTCTTCTTCGATACAGTGACACCTTTTACTTCAAACGAAACCGGAAGAAGATTATTGAAAGAGAACTTCACCTTTGTGTTCGCGTCGGTGCTCAGATAGTTGTGAATATTCGCGATCACGGTAGTGGTATCGGCCTCCTTGAAGAACCGTGGGGTTTCCAGCCGGACAAGGAGGTTTTTGGTGGCGATCACGTTGTTGATGGTTTCACCCGTTTGGGTGTCTTTGGTGATCACTCTGACAGTTGACCTCCAGGAGGTCAGGTTGTCAGGGAGGTCAAAAGAAATGCTGGCTTCACCACTTCCGTCAGTAACTATCGCAGGGTTCCAATATGTGGCATCCACAAAGTTCTCGCGAACCTTCAGTTCTTCTCCTGATTCTTCCGGTGGTGATGGGGCACTTTCCTTGCCAATACCGTCTTTCGTGGCGAAATCCTCACTTCTTGCCACGGCACCGAGTCCTCCCGCGAGGTTGCCGGAGAGATAGTACTCCATCTCATCCTTGTACGGTTCCATGTAAATTTCTTCGGCAATGGTCTTTCCTTCGGCTACATAAACCCGTTTCAAAGGATAAACAATATTGTACAACACGAAGCAGATGTCATATTCACCGGCAGGGAGGTTGGTGAATCTGGTGAAGTTGACTCCGTCCCACCTCTCTTTCCTGATCAGAGTGCCGTTGGTTATCAGGAGCTGGAACCGTTCATCGGCCTCCAAAAGTTCGTCGAACTTCAGTTTGATCTCGATAGAGGATTTACCTGATTGTGGGCCTCCCGGTTTGTAGTCGGTATCCATGAGTGAGACCGGGCGGCTCATCGACTGTCCGTATTTCCCTTCGAGCGATCCGGTGGTTTGGGTATAGTACCACTCCTCGGGGTAGAATGAGTCGTAGAGTGAAGGGGTGTGATCCGGCTTGATGGCGTAAATTGCTTCATCCACCGTACCGAATGAGAGTTGTGCTCCTTTAACCGGCTTCCCGTTGTTGTTTGTCACTTTAACCGTGAAACCTGCTTCCTCGCCCGGTTTGAACTGCTGTTTTGAGGGAGTTATCTCAACATTCAGTTTCGCGGCATCGTTGATTATTCCGACCTTCTTGCTGGCAATAATGGTTTTCGACATGACCGCGCCGGCGAAGGCGATGTTAACGCCGGGTGACCAACTCTTCCCGGCTACGATTTCGAACTCAGCGTAACCGTCGGCTATTTTGATCTTTTGAGCCTTAAAGATCGAATTCTGTTCGACAGTGATGACGCCTTCTTTCGGATCACCGGGGGCGTAAAGCATAACTTTCATTGTCTCACCGGGGAGGTAAGCCTCCTTATCGGTGAAAATCTGCGCCTCCTGGTTGTTGTCCCACCAGTACCATGATGGTCTGCCGCTGAAACAGTTGAAAGAGGTTTGTGCTATCGTGGTTCTTCCGTTCGAGCCCCGTGCTGTAATTATAATATTGTAAGACCCTTCCGATTCCGGCTTATAGGCGAGTCTTCCCACACCCCGGGCATCGGTCTTGATCTCCGATTTAAATACTGTCTCAGTAAGGGGCTGGTTATTTATATACTTGGTTCTGTTTATGATAACCGCCACTTCCCTTTCGAGGGGTGTCAGATCAAGCGACCATGCATTGGCGGTGATGGTTACCTCTTCGCCCGGTTTTGCGAACCAGCGGCTTGTGCCGGCGGTGAGGAGAAGATCAGTGACCGCTACATTGACGGATGAAGAACCCTTGATCTCTCTGAGTGATGCATCAGTAACACTCGCCTCGAATGTGTAAGTATAACTTTCGGTGGTATCATTACCGGTCGGGAAACTGAATGACCATGTGCCATCAGCGTTCAGTTGACCAGTGAGTTCCTTGATATAGTCGTAGTTACCCCAGTCGAAGTCGTACCACGACTTGTAATACCAGGCGTATTCGCTGCCAAGCCACCAGGGGACACGGTACGGTTTTCTAAGAACACGAACCTTGACAGTACCGCCTGCGACGGGCTGGCCGAAGTAGTAACCGGCTTTAACTGTTCCTTTAACCTGATCGCCGTTGAAGTAGGAGCCTTTATCGAACGCCACTTCAACCTTGTATTCCGGTTTTTTATACTCCTCAAGAGTGAAGTAGCCCGAAAACCAGTTTTCCTTTAATCGCGCGGTTATGTAATAGGTGCCCGGTTTCGAGGCGGGTGAAGTCTGCAGGGTTGACCAGAATGATCCGTACTCATCGAGAGTAAACTCGTTTTTTGACACTTCGGTACCCGAGGGGTCGGTTATAGTTACAGAGACTTTTTCGTTCGAGGGTACACCCATTTCCCCATCCTGCCGGAAACGGATAACTCCTTTGTAGCTCACGGCGGCGCCGGGGCGGTAGACAGGCTGATTTGTATAGATCGAGGAGTAATAGCGGATGCCGCCGCCTTCCTCGAAAAAGATGTATGGATCGCTGAAAACAAGTTCGCCGTCGACCATTGATGTGATAAGGCTTGGCTTTTCCGGATCCTGTTTTAATCCGTTCATTTTGAAGAGGGTCAGCCCGTCGGTACCGGGTTTCTCTTCGCCGAGTTTTTGTCCACCCGCGTAGAAAGACGTGGAGGAGGGAGTAAGTATCTCGCCCGTCATAGCATCCGTGGTGAACGTAAGGAGGTTGTTCTGCCCTTTTTTAGTGATCATCATCTTCGAGGAAACATAAACGGGCAGCCAGGCAACCTTCCCGGAATTGATCGCTCTGATGACATATATACCGGGCTTTTCAAACACACCGGCAGATATCTTCAGTGCATCATAGTAGTAGTTGGCACTGGGAGTGATCGCCCGGTTAAAGTCCCTTACCTTCTCCATGAACTGGAGGTATGTTCCTTCTTTCCGCCAGATATCGAAGCGGCCGTAGGTGCGGGCCGCGAGGTATTCACTTATGAATTCGAACTCGTTCGAGACTCTGTAAACCGAGAACTGAAAATTCTCATCCTCAGTGTTGTTGATCACCTGGAAATAAACCGTGTCTCCCGGTTTGAACTGCCCGTTGGCGAGCATGCGGAATGTTGCAACATCGGCCTGGGTGTTGCCGGATCTGAAGCCCGCGAAGGCTCCGAATGCAATGATTATGGCTGCCAAAAG
>RHKR01000082.1 GCA_008363265.1 Chlorobiota bacterium | reverse complement strand
AATACCGCCGCTCTGAGGATAAGAAGACCGCGTTCCTCCACACCCTTAACGGTTCAGGCCTCGCAACCAGCCGCCTTATGGTCTCCCTCCTCGAGAACAACCTCCGCCCCGACGGCAAGATCAATGTTCCCGAAGCCCTGAGACCGTATTTAGGGAAAGAGGTTATTGGTTAGGTATTAGGTAGACTTTAAACCGCAAAGATCGCGAAGGACGCAAAGGGGTTTATAAATTCTCTTGCGCTCTCTGCGTCTTTTGCGGTTTCCTGTTCTCTTTCTTTGCGCTCTTTGCGTCCTTTGCGGTTTCGTATTCCCATCTTTGCGCACTCTGCGTTCTTTGCGGTTTAATAACAACCTTTTGGAAATCTCCCGAAATATTTGGAAATTAATTAGCGGATTTGCCGGAGTTTGAAGGCGGGTCTGCTCTAACAGGACCTTTCCAAATATAAGAGGATGATGTTATGCAGAGAGATTACATTTTCAACGACATGCTATCGAAACTTGCCTCCGACTCGAAGTTCGTGGGGCTGTTCATGATGATCATGGGTGCTCTGATATGCCTGTCGATCATCGGACTGCCGTTCGGGATACCCTATATCTTCGCCGGAATGCGGGCGAGAGAGGGAGGAAACCAACTCGGAAGATACATTTCAACCGATGATATCAACGACAAAATTATGGCGTATGAGAATTTCGGGAAACACTTCAACATTATAAAGATACTCACCATCATCGGAATCGTTCTGGCGGTTCTCGCGCTCATCTTTTTCTTCACGGTTATTATGGCGATGATCTCGATGTTCATCGGCGGGAGGCCTCACTGATATGGAAAGCAACAATAACTATTTTGAAAAAAGTGTTGCCGGAAAGCTCGGCAGTGATGCAAAATTTGTCGGCATTCTCAATATCGTTGTCGGTGTTATCAACTGCCTGACGATTTCAGGGATTATCGGCGGTATTTTTATGATCCTAACCGGAATGAAAGCCAAGGAGGCCGGCGAGAGGTTTAAAAACTACTCTGCCTTTGGCGACGAGAGAGAGGAATATCTAGCTCTCGAAAGTTTGGGAGGATATTTTAAATGGATGAAGATACTGATAATCGTCACATTCGCCCTGATGATACTCGGGTTCGTTTTCGCCCTTCTGGGTGGCTCCCTCTTCAACCGGCCTGATAACCCTGAATACTACCTTTAAAAATTAAAAAGCTGCCTCGGAAGGGGCAGCCTTTTTTAACCATCATTAAGTTTTGGAGCCAACAATAAAAGTGATACTCCGGCTCATATCAACTCATTCATTTCATTCATTCACACTATAATCACAACAACTACGCATGTGCCGGAGCATCGGGAGAGATTACTTAATCAACACTAATAGAAGTAACTGAAATTGTAACAAGGGGGCCGTAAAGAAAAGTTCCAACCCACGGAAAAAATTTGACAAAAAGTAAACAAAGCTTGATTATCCCTCGATTAAGTTGTATTTTTGGGGATATGAAAGAATTTGTTGAATATCCGATAAATGTTGTTGCAAAACTTACAGGCCTCACTTCACACCTGATAAGAGCGTGGGAGAAGAGATACAGGGCGATCGAACCGGCAAGGACGGCCTCGAACCGGCGGGTTTACACCGAGGAATCGGTTGAAAAACTGAAATTGCTCAAACTTCTTACTTCGAAGGGTTATTCGATCGGAAATGTTGCCGCACTCTCGATCTCCCGACTGCGCGAAATGCTTGGGCAGCCCGAGCATCTGCACCACATCCCGACACTTGAGCCGAAGAACGAGGGTGACCTGATCACCCGCTGCCTGAAGGCGATAGAGGAGTACGATTCGCAAAAACTCGAGACGGAGCTGGTAAGGTCATCGCTACAGTTCACAGTACCTGAAATGTTCGACAAAGTTATCACACCGCTCATGCACCGCACGGGTGACCTTTGGAGGGTCGGGAAGATGAGACCCGCGCATGAACACCTGGCGACCGAGACGGTTAAGAAATTCCTCCGTGGCGTGCAGTCGGCCTACGCGCCTCACTCTGCCGCGCCTACCATGGTGATAGCCTCACCCCTTAACCAGCTGCACGATCTTGGCGCGCACATGATCACCCTGACAGCCGCTTCGGAAGGATGGAAAACCGTTTTTCTCGGGAGCAACCTCCCCGCTGAGGATATAGCCGCGGCCGCGCTCCGCGTAAATGCCCGCGCGATCGCCCTGAGCATCGTTTATCCCGATGATGACTCCCACCTTTCATCGGATATACAAAAACTTGGTATCCTCGTCCCGAAAACAATCAAAATAATCTTCGGCGGACAGTCGGTTTACGGCTATAAAAAAGAGATCGACGGCATCGGCGGAATTGTAGCCAACAACATGTCGGCGCTAAGAAATGTTATGCACGGCATAAGAAGGAAGTAGAGCCTTAATTTTCGAAGTTTTACTTATTTTGAGGGAAGACATTTGATATTTTATTAACCGGTGGGACCCCGTATGAGCAAGACATACAAAGAAAAAAGAAAACCCTTCCGCACGGAAGAAGATGATCCTGAACAAGGTGGTTTTGTCAAGATCAAAAAGAAAAAGAGGGATATTGATCCGGATTATCCCGTCAATGCCACTCCTGATGATAAAAAGAAGATCGACTCCCAACAATTCGGAACAGGTCATCTTGTGGATGATTCACTGGTACACTTCGACCGAGACCTCACACGAAACACGATTCACGATCACAGACCGGTGGTCGTAAGTATCCCGCCCAATATGGAAAACAGATTCCTTACAAAGTGCCATCCGTGCAGCACGCGTCCCCGGCCCCGTGATGAGGCCGATATTGTTTTCCTCTCTAAAGACACCAATCCTGAGATACTCAAAGATTGTTATATCCTTTTAAACCCGGATTATGCCCAGTATTTTCGTTACCACAATCTGCTGAGTAAGCGATTCGAGCTTGTTGAAGGAAGAAAACAGGAAATGAGAAGCAAATTGCAGAAACTGGAGGGTAAAAATGGAATGGGTTGAAAACTTTTATAGACTCCTTTCCGAACCTGACAAACTTAGCAATGCAGAGCAGAATAAGGCTTATGATGATTTCAGAGCCTGGTTCCAAACAACGGCACAGAGAGTGCTCTTTGTGCATGATGAGTATGAAGTCGATGACCTTATAGCTGATGTAATTGTCTCGTTATCGGCACGGTTGGAAGGGAGGGGTATGCCAGATAATCCTGAGCACTATCTTGTTGTTACCGTACACAACAAACTAAAATCAGCATTCGGTCGCAATGATGTTGCCAATAGATACGCGATAAAAAGACAACTAAGAAAAGTAATTGTGAATCTGGAAAATGACGGTGTCATTCACTCTATGAGGGAAAGGACAGGATTTCATGACAGGATCGAAGGTGATCCGGTCGGTCCGGAAGTACTCTTAGGATATATGTATAAAGTGGGTTCCCCCGTAGGAGGGTTGCGGGAAATGATCCTGGAAGTTATTAAGATGGCCGGTGGCGTCGTTTACACGGAAGACTTGATAGACCAATGGCTTCAGTATAAGTTGGAAAGTGCACCCAAACGAGTAACTACTCAACCTGGCACTGACAATGGAGATGACACTTATGACCCTGGCGATTCTGAATTATCTCCCGATGAGAGGATGATGATCAGTGAGACGGTGGAGGAAACGATTCGAATTTTCGGACTCCTGCTTATGAATACACCAGGCATCACAAATCCCCAGATGATAAAAATTATTTACATGCATTTAGGTGGATATACACTCTCTGAAATGGCAGAAATGACTGGATTACCTCAGAACACTGTCGATTATTATTTGAGTGCCAGAGCTGAGAATGCAATCAAAATGATTCTGCGCAAACAAATTACCTGTTTGAGAGGCTCTCTTCCAGGAAGGGGAGCAGGTGAGATAACTGCATATTTTGGGAATGAACTTTCCAGACGGCTAAAAGAAGAATACAACGAGTATTTATTGGACATTAATTGATTGGCAATCCTCCCGATGAACAGGAGTAAAAAATGAACGAAAAGAAATTTATTCAAAAAGATGATCAGGCTTACTTCCCCGATTTCGACAGGTTTATGGAGATCGTGAAGTCTGCCAGAGCTGCGCTGGATGACCACCCGCCGAAGATCGAAGCCGGTCAGGTTTGGGGAATAGCGGACAAAGACTACAGGTTTATTGTGCTCACTTCACCTGAAAAATCATTAACCGGCAAGGATATCCGCGTAGTGCCCGTGACCAGGGAAAAAGGCCTCGCCAGCGTTGAAGATGTGATCATACCAGAAGGCGCAGTTTACCGCGCTTCTTCAGTTGTGATGCCTTTTCAGGTTACCAACATTTTAACTGATAAACTTGATCTCTTCTTCGGTACTGTCGAACAACCTGTAGTTGATTTTCTGCAGGAAACCGTACGGTCCGGAAAGTTGGCTCAGCTTCCAGACGGCACTTATACGGGGGAGGCAGATGTTTTCGATCCCGTCATCATGAAATTCAACTCAGATCTTAAAAGCGAACTGCTGGCTTATGCCGAAGAGGTTTTCGTGATGATCGAGCAGCTTCAACCCGTAAAATTGGAAGACCCAGTCGTTCGGATTGCCGACCTGATCCTGTCAAAACTGCATACTTTGATCAAATGGGCGTACGACCAGCCGCAAGTTGCTCATAGTTTCCTGGCCGCTCCCGGGACAGTAAATCTTCAAGATTTGGACGAGACAAACAGGATAAAAGTTGACGACGCCGAAGACATGATAATAAGTTTTGTAGCAAGATCAGGAAGTGTTTCACTTGAATTTCTCTCAAAGAAATTTAACGAGACCAGATCAATAAATGAGATCAAACTTGAGTCAACATCAGAGCATAACAAGATCAGTTTCGCGACTGATCAGACACTTAAGTTTTCCAATAGAAAGATCACCGTCGAACTTCCTTTGGGGTTTATTGAGGGGATCAAGAAACTGTTTGAGTTAAAGCTGTCATTCAAAATAGAAGACAAGGTTTTTGATTACCTGATAAAGTATTAAGATATGGAAGAAATAAAAAAAATATTGCAGGACCACAGGCAGGTTAATCTTGGGCTAAGGAAGCTTGCATCCGAACTCACGCGAATGGAAGAGAGTGACAGGTTGAGCTTGTTCACACGTTATGAAGAACTCTTTCTTAAATCAAAATGGGCGACCAGGGTAACCGAAGAGACGAAGAGATCACTGGTAGCCACAACTTTCCCGGGTGAAGTAAACGAGGCAATTAAATCATATCCCCCTTTCAAGTTCATGTCAGGAGGAACAAGTTCGACCTATCTTCTTACATGTCACGGAAGTGAAAAATTTGGGGCGGTTTATCGTCTTGCGCTTGAAAATTCCGGTGTGGATGGAAGCGTGAACAGGCTGAAACCAGCTCAGATCGATTCCATACGGGGATTGGCTGAGGACTATATAAACAGTTTTCTTCCATCCAATCAGTTTCTGCTCCTCGAAAATGCGATCGGGCAAAAATCTATACGTTTGACCGATGCACTCAACTTGCCCCCGGGACGAGATGTGAACGTTGAGGGTGCATCCTCGGGGCTGCCGCTTTTTCTTCTCTATCTTTCGCAACTCACAGGAAAACCGATGCCGGTCGATACGGCCATGACAGGGGAGATCGATCCCAATCTGAATGTAGTGCCTGTCGATGGGATCAGACAGAAGATCGAAGCTCTAAGACTTGAATATCCTGATGTGAAAAAGTTGCTTATTCCCGAGGGTAACATGTTCGACATACAGGAGAGCTTTGAAGGGCTGGAAATATTAGTGGTCAATACGGTAGCTGAAGCAGTCGAACTTGTTTTTGGCGATTTAAGCGAGGCTATCCTGCAGCAGACAGACCATGTTCTAAGATTCGTGAAGGAGGTTAAAGAGATTGAGTTTTACAACCGGCAACGTGGTGAAACAGAGACAAGAAGCGTGAATATTTTCAGTCTTAAAACCAAATCGTATCCGATGAACATCCCAACCAAGATAATGCATAAACTTGACCTTGCAAGGGAAACGACTGAGGCATTCGAGTCTGATCCGGGGTGGTATTGGCTGGATAATGTCAGACCGCTATGGTACTCGGCATTTCTTGCCGCCAGGTTTTTTAACAAGGTTTCGATGTTCGCAGTCACCGATACCGGTGGAAATAACAACCAGGCAATAGTTGTTTTCGCAAAGGGACAGGTGGGTGTAATAGCCGGGGACAGAATAAAAGTGGTGGAAAAGTCTCAAACCACTGAATAGGGGTTCATATCGAAGACGATCCTGATATCACGGTGCTTGCCCGTTTTCTTCCAGGCGTCGAGGGCGCGGGAGATGGTATCGCGGAGGATGGATGCTGAGGGATCGGACTTGCGTGAGGTTTTGATGAGCATCTGGAAGCGGAACTCATTCTTCAGTTTGGCGATGACAGCCGCGGCCGGTGGTAGAACCGTTACGGCGCGGTTGTGGTTGAACATCTCTTTGTAGAGGTCGATAAGTGCTTCTGAGGCTTTACGGGGGTCTTTATCCTTGGTTTCAGCGAGGCAAAGGTTTGCAAACGGGGGATAGAGCCTGAACTCGCGGCTTTGGAGGTCGCGCGAGAAAAAGCCGTGATAGTCGCCGTTAAGCACGAATTTCAGGAGGGGGTGGTTCGAGTCGTAAGTTTGAATTACCACTTCACCCGGAAGGATGCTTCTGCCGGCGCGGCCGCTCACCTGAGTTAGCATCTGGAAAGTCCGCTCTTCGGCGCGAAAGTCGGGCATCCAGAGTGATGCTTCCGCGGAGATAACACCGACGAGAGTGACGCGGGGGAAATCGAGACCCTTGGCCACCATTTGAGTCCCCACCAGAATATCGATCTCGCCATCCCTAAATTTGTTGAGTGTATCGCCCAGCTTTCCTTTTTCGGAAATGGTGTCGGAGTCTATCCTCTCGATCCGTGCCTCAGGGAAGTAGAACTGCAGTTCATCCTCCACCCTTTCAGTACCCGTTCCGAAGAGCTTCACATTTCTTGAACCGCACTGTGAGCAAGCCTTCGGCATCGGCTTGGTCAGGTTGCAGTAGTGACATTTCATATTGTTGGTTTTTATGTGGTAGATCATGCCGAGAGAGCAGTTGTCGCACTTCTCCATGTGTCCGCACTCGACGCAATAGACCTGCGTGGCGAATCCGCGGCGGTTCTGCAGGAGGATCACCCCTTCCCCTTTCTTTATCCGCTCGTCGATCTTCGTCAGAAGGGGTTTCGCGAAGACATTCTCCATCTCCCCCTTTTTCTTCATTTCCGTGGTATTTATCAGGTTTATTGTGGGAAGTGTGGCCCCGTCAACCCGTTCGGGGAGCTCGAGCAGGGTGTATTTCCCGCTCCGGGCGTTGTGCATCGACTCAATTGAGGGAGTGGCCGAGCCCATCAGCACGGGACATCCGAACTCTTTAGCCAGTACCACCGCAGCATCGCGCGCGTGATACTTCGGAGGGATCTCTTCCTGTTTGTATGACGAGTCGTGCTCCTCATCGATGATCACCAGTCCGATATCCTTCAACGGCGCGAAGAGTGCCGAGCGGGCGCCCGTTACAACCTTGCAGGCTCCCGAGGCGATCCGCATCCAGGCATCGTGTCTTTCGCCGGGAGAGACGCGACTGTGGATCACCGCCACTTTGTCACTGAAATTCTGAACGAGCCTTGTGGTCATCTGTGGGGTAAGTGAGATCTCCGGCACAAGCAGGAGTATGCTATGCCCCTTTTTAAGTGCCTTTTTGATCAGTTCGATGTAAACCTGTGTCTTGCCGCTCCCCGTTACGCCGTGAAGCAGGAAAGGTTTGAAACTTCTTTCTTCGATATGGGGAGTCACCGCATCGATCACATTTACCTGGGCATCGGTGAGTTGAATTTCCTTCATCTCCTCGGTGTAGGTTTCGCGGTAGACACGGTCAACACTTTTTTCGTAAATTTCGATCAGGCCCTTATCCACCAGTCCGTTCAGTGAACTTGACGAACCGGCCACCACCTTGAGCAGTTTCGCGGCGGGGGCCTCCCTTGTTCTGAACGACGCGAGTTTCAGTAGGATGGTTACCTGTTTGGGTGATCTTCTCTCGATCTCCGGGATGGCTGTATAGATCTCTTCAAGAGGCTTGGCGAGTTTAACGAATCTTTCAGTT
>RHKR01000609.1 GCA_008363265.1 Chlorobiota bacterium | reverse complement strand
TGGTTTTATTTATCCGGTGACCCCAGTGCCGGGTCACCGGATATTTTTTAATAACCAATAAAAGGAGGTTTATGGCTCCATACCTTATATATATCTTGTCGATCATGAGTTCTTTGAACTCGGCACCACCAGGGGAAAATTTCTTTTCATTGCACAAAAACTACCTCGAAAATGTCTATAAACTGCCGGAAGGCGTGGTGATAGGGGAGGAGTTCAAACTTCCGGAAAACACCGTCGATATGGCTGCGGTAAACAGGTTGCTGAAACTTTCAGCGAACTATTTAGGGTATCCATACGTCTGGGGCGGTACAACCGAGAGAGGTTTCGACTGTTCAGGCTTTGTGTACTTTTTATTTAATAAGATCGGAAGACCAATCCCGAGAATGCCTGCTGATCAGTGCCTGCTTGGCCCTGATATTCCATATTCTAAAATTGAACCCGGTGATCTTGTTTTCTTCAGAGGAGGAAATGCAAATTCCAACTGGATAGGACATGTTGGACTTGCATACGACCGCGACTCTAACGGAAATATAAGATTCATACACGCCGAGGGGAAGAAGACAGGAGTAGTGATAACTCTTCTCGATAACCAGTATTACAAAAAACGCTTTATCAGAGCAACCCGAATACTAAAATAACCGGATACAAGATGAAAAAACTGATGAATCTACTCTCATCGGTCATGATTATCATGATCGTTGCTGTTTCTTTCACCTTTGCAGCCTGCAACAAAGGTGCGTCTGCCAGTGAAAAAGCCCCTGTCGCGGAAGAGCAGAAGAAGGACTCCGCTTCAACCCAAAAGACTGAGGCGGGTGCTGAAGCATACGATCCTGCCAAATACAGTGCCATATATGATGACATGGCCAAGTTCTTTGCCGGAATCGAAACCGATTCAACAAGCGATTTGGCGGGTCTCTTCAAGACAAATGCTTGGAAATCTCACGCCAAGAGTTTCTCTTCAAGATGGGACGGTCTCGAAAAGAAGCGTCTTGCTCCGATCCGGGAATGGGTCTCTACTGAACTCAAGGATATCTCACCCGACACGAAAACATTATTCTACCCGTTCGGAGGTCCGGATTTCCTTTTCGCGAACACTTTCTTCCCTTCTTTCGAGAACTACGTTCTCATCGGTCTGGAACCCGTCGGCCAGCTGCCCGATCTGAACAAGCTTAAGCCCGGTGTTTTAAGCTCATATCTCACCAGTATGCAGGGATCACTAAGAACACTGGTAACCGGTGGTTTCTTTAAAACCATCGATATGGCCTCCGACTTTCAGCCCGGCAGGGTTAACGGTACCGTTCCTGTTCTCCTGATCTTCCTGGCGAAAACCGGCAACAAGGTTCTCGATATAGAATACATAAAGATGGACAAGACCGGTAAACTGACCTATGAAAAATCGGACCTGACAGAAAAGAAGCAGGCAACCAGATACGATGGCGTGGTGATCAAATTCACCGACAATGAAGCCAAAGTGGTAAAGAAGCTTTATTTCTTCAGCACAAATCTTGCAAACGACGGATTCCCCAAGAAACCCGATTTTCAGGAATTTGTCAAATCGCTGAAACCTTTTGCTTCGATGGCCAAGGCCGCT